>CALWDM010000027.1 GCA_944376695.1 uncultured Mediterraneibacter sp.
TCTAAATATCTATCGACTACAATTATAGGCAAAACTTGGGGATCAGGAAATCCGCAGGAATATTTGGCGCTTACCTTGTTTGTGATTGAATTCCCCGCAATGCTCCAAATATCCAACTGGACGCTCAATTAACCAAGACAATATTTCTATCGCCTGTATCATTTGAACCTCAAAAAATCCCATCGCGATGGCACAAAATGAAAGCTACAACCGCATACTATCCTTTAACCATAGGAGGTATGCCATGATTGATTACAGCCCTTTCTGGGAAACATTAAAGAAATCAAATGAGTCAACATATACATTAATCAACAAGCACCATATCTCCAGTTCTACGATAGATAAGCTGCGGAAAAACAAACCGTTGAATACCACAACGCTGAATGATCTGCCGTATTCTGGATTGCGACATTGAGGAGATTTGCAAATACATCCCAAGCGACACAGACCAGTCATTATAAAATCCATTTTACCGGCGAAAAAGCCCTGACAGCTTTACTGATGACTGTCAGGGCCTTCTATTCTTAAAATATTTAATGTTTCCTGCTGATCCATTGTCTGATAATATTCTCCCAGCCCATGCCGTTCTGCAGGATGCGGAGAACAGTTACCGCAGCAGTACTTTATCTTTCATCAATCTCTTTCCACGCTTCCTCTATCGTCTGCACACTGCCAGCCTCCATATCATGAATGGCATCATCCAGTTTTGTAAGAAGAATATCCATTGCATCATCCAATGCATCGGTTGTTTCATGAGATTTTGTTGCCTGTGCTAATGCCATATCCATCACACTTTCTTTTATCTTACCATCAAACTATAAAAATTACCGCAATTTTATTGATCGGGATGAATGTTATACAAGCCCGCTTTCATAAAAATACGTCCATGACCGCGCGTATTTCCAGAACATCTGCCCATACTTTCTTTATTGATGGGACAAAACCGGAAGCTATTTATGTTCCTATGACACAATATCTTCGTTATGGTAGAAAAATATGTTCAAAAATAGTGCCAACACTCCAAAAATAAATGCTATGAAAATTGAGCGACTGTACATATTGGCCGCATTCATTGACAATTCATATATATTCCCCAGCGGAAGATATGATTTTACAGATATATCTTTCACGCCTGCTGAAGCACTAATAAAATCCAAAATCCCATACACAATACCACTGCCATATATCAAACCTATAATGATTGCTGCAATCTGATTTCTTACTATATATACAAAGCACGACATAACCATACTTACGCTAAGTAATAATAAATAGTACGCAACTACATAGCCCGCAAATTTCCCTGTATCGCCTAATACCAGGTCGTTAAATTGGGGATAAAATACCATGTACCCGACATATGATACCCCTAAAATTACAAGTATGATGATACAATTATACAGTGCGCAAATGACTGCATTTGCATATATTAAATTACTTCTTTTCCCAACAAGTCCAATTACATTTTTATCAAATTTATGTCTGCGATACGCACCTGAAAACAACCCTGCAAAAATTAATAAAGCCATCGGAACTATATTTCCAGAAAATGAAGATGTTAACATTTCATATTTATTCGAATAATCTGTATTATAATTTTCATCATAATCATCTACATATAATTCTATATTACTTTTTTGTGTTTCATTTTTCACATTGTTATTTGAATCATTTGAACCATCAATAAATGTTCCAAATAAAGTCATAAACAACAATACTCCCAAAATAACATACGCATACCTGCTTTTTTTCAAACGAAATAATTCCATTTTAATTACTTTATGCATTGCCCCCACCTCCTGTTATTTGAAAATATAGTTGTTCTAATGAAATGTTTTTTTGTCTGCATTCCATTTCTAATTCCTCACTGCTCTTCTCATATACTATTTTGCCATTTTCAATAATGCAAAAAAATGTCGCTAACTTTAATAATTCTTCTAGAATGTGGCTGGAAATCAAAACTGTTATATTAAATTCTTTATTCAGTCTACTTATCAACGCTCTCATCTCGGCAATTCCTTGGGGATCTAATCCATTGATAGGCTCGTCTAATATCAAAAATTCTGGTTCTCCAACTAAAGCCATCGCCACTCCCAAACGTTGTTTCATTCCAAGAGAATATTTTTTCACCTTCTTTTTTTTCACATTTATAAGACCAACTAACGATAACAATTTATTTATATGTTCATCTTTATCAACAACATCAGTGCAGCAGGCTTTTATCATCAAATTATCATAACCCGATATATTTTCAAAAAAGCCAGGGGTTTCTATCAGACTTCCTAATTTTGAATAATCATTTTTTACTTTATCAATTTTATTTTCATTTGGAAACAGACATACTGTACCTGTCGTCGGATTGCTTAATCCACATATCATCTTCATGAGAGTTGTCTTTCCTGCCCCGTTTCTTCCAACAAGACCATATATTTCTCCTTGTCTTATTGATATGTTAATATCATTAACTGCAAATTGATCTTTAAATTTTTTCGTCAAATTTTGAGTTGTCAGTATATAATCCATAACGTTTCCTTCCTCCCCTTTAATAATTAACCTCGTATTATAAAGTAGTAGTTTTTATAGACCCTCTCCAAGGTCTTAATACTATTTCTATCATAGCCATTCTTTACCTTTTCTACAGGTATGGTTATGATAGTTAAGATGCTGTGGACTGGTATCACCTCACTACCACTCGATGGTTTCAGAAAGTATCCAGCCACAGTCTCTTTGTTTGATTGTTAATCAGTTAGATACCGCATGACGGTTTATTTAGAACGAGTTCACAACTGCGAAGAGTACCTGTGGTTCTAAAACAGCACCAAATTTATACAAAGGAGATTTGCCATGATTTATGTTGGTATTGATGTCGCAAAAGACAAACATGACTGTTTTATAACAAACTCGGACGGTGAAATACTCTTTAACGTATTCACCATTCCTAATAATGCAGAAGGATTCCATAACCTCTATCAAAAGATTTCATCCCTCACAAAAGATTTCTCCAACGTAAAAGTAGGACTGGAAGCCACCGGACATTACAATTACAATCTCTTAGGATTTCTCATGGATAAAGGTCTCCCTACCTTTGTCATCAATCCCCTGCATACTAACCTGTTCCGTAAAAGTCTCAGCCTCAGACAGACCAAAACAGATAAAGTAGATGCTCATACGATTGCTCTTATGATGATGTCCGGAGTAAACTTACAGTCCTACTCAGACACATCTTATCACAACCAAGAACTCAAGTCATTAACCAGATATAGGTTTGACAAGGTAAAGGAACGGGCAAAACTGAAAACTTCCGTCTCCAGGCTTGTAAACATCCTCTTCCCTGAACTGGAAAAACTTGTTCCTACTCTCCATACCACATCCGTGTATACTCTGCTCGCTGAACTTCCTTCTGCCCAAAAAATTGCAGCCTGCCATCTGACCCACTTGACGAAGCTGTTGCTAAATGCCTCAAAGGGTCATTACAGCAGGGAAAAAGCAATCGAAATACGGGATGCTGCCAGAACCTCTATCGGTTCCAACATGCCTGCCAAATCTCTGGAATTAAAGCACACAATTAAGCTGATCCAGGAACTAACCTCTGAAATCAATGAAATAGAAGACTCTATCAAATCCATTATGGACAGCATCCATTCTCCAATCACTTCCATTCCCGGGATCAACTACCGGATGGGAGCTATGATCATCGCCGAAATTGGTGATTTTAACCGTTTCAGCTCACCTGATAAGATCCTTGCCTATGCAGGGCTTTCGCCTTCTACTTACCAATCAGGTCAGCTTGACAGCAGTTATTCCCACATGGAAAAGCGAGGCTCTCGGTATCTGCGCTATGCGCTGTTTAATGCCACAAAATTTGTCTGCATATGGGACAATACCTTTGCTGCTTACCTTGCCAAGAAACGTGCAGAAGGAAAGCATTACAATGTTGCCATATCCCATGCAGCCAAGAAGCTGGTACGGGTCATTTATCGGCTGGAAAAATCACAGCAGCTTTACAATAGGGCGGCATAAAATTTGTCCATGTATCTCCTTTTTGAGCACCGGAAACGATGCTCTATTTGTCATGCAGTTTTCAAGGTACTGATTTATCTGAAGTGCATTTCTGCAATTCATACAAAAATTTTCATTTTAGGTCTTGACTTTTAATAGTTAGACTTTCTTCACTGCACCCCAGGCATTGGACATTCACTGCCAAAGCTATGATATTCTGGATTTCAAGCCAAGTCTCAGCTTTTATAAGTTAACAATTGCACCTCATTATTCATCCACATAATTCCATTTTATTAATCAAATCATAGCACATTCTTAACCATTTTTCCATTCCAATTAATACACGAACGAGCTCCCCCCTGTTTTTGATCTATCAATAAAAAATTTTTCAAAGAACAAGAATCACCACAGAATACAAAACAGATAATCTGTTATTTGCCTTTCACGGGGCAGCGCTCTTTCTGGGAACTCTGCTTCCTGTACCGCTTTCTTTATCTTTCTGAAAAAATATTCTGCTTACTCACCGTACTTGATATTTCTAAGGATATACTTATTTGATACACTTCTGTTTTCAGACACGAAAAAAGCCCGTTAAAAACGGGCTTTTCAAGTGACTCCGAGGGGAATCGAACCCCTGATTCCAGCGTGAGAGGCTAGCGTCTTGACCGCTTGACCACGGAGCCATATTCATATTCGCTGTTTGGCAATGCCTCACAGCGAATATTAATATACCATATGATTTTTCATAATGCAAGCTTTTTTTCAATTTTCTTCAATTTCTTCGATTTCCCCCGATACTTTTTCGGAGCCTTTTTCAGAAATCTGTCCGGAGACGGATAACCCGGCCGCCATCTCCTGTCTGATCATGATCCTCAGCGCCTGCTTTTTGTCCGTCACAGTGACCTCCCTGTGCCTTCCCCCAAACTCCCCGTCAAGAGTCCAGGGGATCTCTTCCCCGCACTCAAAGCATACCCGTCCTGATTTAAAAGAATACATTCTATGAGGATTAATCTGCTTCATCACAATAGCCCCAAGCAGTTCATTCAACTCAAGCGGGTTTTTCGGCGTCCTGATCAGAGTTACCTCAAATTCTCCGTCGTCAAATACTACATCTGTACCTACGATCCCCTTGAAGCCGCCTACGGACCTGGAGTTTGTCACCATACCGAAAATAAATTCGTCTTCAAATTCCTCTCCGTCATGCGTGACTCTGACCCTGTAAGATGGAATATTAAATATCCTTTTCGTACCTTCCAGCACATATGCCAGATGTCCAAGAATATTTTTCATACTCTGCTTTGTCTCATAGGATACATCGGTAAACAGCCCAAAGGCCGCTATGTAGATAAACGGAGCCCCGTTAAACAGTCCCACATCACAGGAAAAAGGCACTCCATTGACCGCCGTATCCGCGGCTCCCAGTATATCTTTTGAGATGCCCAGGCTTGACGCGAAATCATTGGTCGTACCCGCCGGAATATACCCGAGAGGAATGTTTGTTCCCCGAAGCTGCATTCCGGTCACTGCCTCATCCAATGTCCCATCACCCCCGCTGCACACGAGCAGGTCGTAGTCCTCCTGAAATGACTGAATCTTTTCCACAGCGTCATAAGGTTTCTGCGTCGGGTACACTGTCACCTCATACCCGCCTTTTGTAAAGATATCCAGTACATCGGAAAGTTTTGGCTTCAGAGTCCCTGTCCCCGCATTCGGATTATATATAAACAACATTTTTTTCATGCTCTGTCATACCTCCTGTCTATATAACCCCCGACGCTTTCACTTACAGGCGTGCGCCCCGCCGCTTTTTCATCCTGTGAACAGAAAAGGCTGTACCTCATCCGCACAGCCTCACAAGTCTCATCCTCTATTTATCTGGCTTCTGCCTGTTCCGGCAGATATGCCCTCACATCAGCATGCGCAGTTTGCAAAAAAGGTACGGATGCCTTCCGCGGCTTTCTGCTCATCCTCGCCTTCTGTGACTACTGTAATCTTTTCACCGTCTGTAAGGGTCAGGCTCATCATGCCCATGATGCTCTTTGCATTGATATTTTTCTCGCCGATCTGGATATAGATCTTGCTCGCATACTGGCTTGCCTCCTGGACAAGCAGCGCGATCGGCCTTCCGTCAAATCCCTCTTCTGTCTTAACTACAACAGGTGTTTTAATCATAATAATCCTCCTTGTGTTCCTGCCTTACCCTGTCTGCCATCTCGCTCAGTCTGCGCAGCCTGTGATTGATACCAGACTTTCCCACGGGAGGGGTCAGCGCCTCGCCGAGCTCCTTCAGGGTAGCCTCCGGGTTCGCAAGGCGGGCATTCGCCGCCTCCGCCAGATTTTCCGGCAGGTTTTCAAACCCCACCGTATCCCTGAGATATGTAATGTCTTCGACCTGTTTCACTGCTGCTGATACCGTCTTATTGATATTGGCAGTCTCGCAGTTTACCTTCCTGTTCACAGAATTGCGCATCTCCTTCAGTATCCTGACGTTTTCCAGTTCCATCAGGGACACGTGCGCTTCCATCACGTTCAGGATATCCACTATCTGGGATCCTTCCTTAAGATATACCACAAATGACTTCTTGCGCGGAACGATCTTCGCGTCAAGACCGAAGCTGCATATCACGTCCTGGATCTGCTGCGCCGCTTCCGGCGATGAACAGACGATCTCAAAATGATAGGACTTCTTCGGGTCGCTCATAGAACCTGCCGCCTGGAACGCTCCCCGCAGAAAAGCTCTCTTACAGCATGTCTGCCGTATCACAAGAGGGCTGAACGCCTGTATCTCGTCCGTACCCCCCTGACGCTCCCCGACCATCTTCGTTGCCTGAAGGACCCTCAGTGCATCTGCATGGTTTCTGACAATGACCGCATAAGATACACTTTCTTTCCAGATATTTCTCCTGACAGAAATATCAACTTTAATATTAAATGTTTTTTGCAGCAATGTAAAGACTTTTCTTGCGACAAGGAGATTTTCGGAATGGATTTTAATACTGCACCTGTCGAAGCTGTTGATGACCACAGTCCCGCACATCCCTATCAGCGCCGCTGTTTCCGCGATCCGGCAGTGCCGGGCAGGGCTGATATATCCTGCCAGCTCTTCCCTTACTTTTCCTGAAAATGACATCTGCTCTCACTTCCTTTTGGTAATCGTATCTTTCCCGATATCCCTGTGTTCGATACGCACCCCGTAATTTCCCTGTTCTTCCAGCATCTGGTACAGAGCGTTTGCCAGCGTGACAGACCGGTGCTTCCCGCCGGTACAGCCGATCGATATGACAAGCTGATTCTTCCCTTCCAGGATATAGTTCGGTATCAGGAATTCTACCATATCTCTCAGCTTATCCAGGAACACGCGGGATTTTTCATTTTCCATCACATAATCCTGCACCCCGGCGTCATTTCCGGTTTTCTCCCTCAGGTCGTCTATATAATAAGGGTTCGGCAGGAAACGTACGTCAAAGACCAGGTCAGAATCCTGAGGGATGCCGTACTTGAACCCAAAAGACATTACGGTTATATAAAGGTTACAGAAGCTCCTTCCCTCTACGAAGATCTTTTCCAGTTCGATCTTAAGCTCTCTGGTCAGCAGCCTGCTCGTATCAAGTATATAAGTCGCCCTCATCTTTAAGAACATGATCTTTTCGCGCTCTTTCGCAATCCCCGTGTCCACTCTCCCGGAGCCGCTCAGAGGATGCTGACGCCTTGTCTCCTTGTAGCGCTTGACCAGCACATCGTCACTGGCGTCCAGGAAAAGGATCTCATACTGGATCTCCTGGCTGTCCATTTCGTCCAGGACTTCTTTCAGACCGGAAAAATCCTGGCCGCCCCGCACGTCAAGCCCAAGTGCGATCTTTTTCACCTCTTCGTCCGGTTCCCTGAACATCTCCACAAAACGCGGGAAAAGGGGGATCGGCAGATTATCCACGCAGAAATACCCCATATCTTCCAGCATTTTAAGGGCCGTTGACTTCCCCGCTCCTGACATCCCCGTAACGATAACTAAACGCATTCCCTAAAATTCTCCTATCTTCTTAACTTCCGGCTGCAGTCTCACGCCGAACTTCTCTTCCACCCTGTCCGCTACTTCTTCCATGAGCTGAGCCACCTCCGCCGCGGTCGCGTTTCCCCTGTTGATCACAAACCCGCAGTGTTTTTCCGATACCTGGGCGTCTCCCACACGGTACCCCCGGAGCCCTGCATCCTCGATCAGCTTCCCCGCGAAATAGCCTTCCGGGCGTTTAAACGTACTGCCGGCGCTGCCATATTCCAGAGGCTGTTTTCTAACCCTTTTTTCTTTCAGTTCCTCCATTCGCGCGCGGATCTGCTCCTGATCTCCCCTCTTAAGCTTCAGGACCGCTCCCAGCGCCACATAGTCATTCCGAGAAATCACACTGGTGCGGTATCCCATCCCCAGATCCTCCACAGACAGGGTCTTGATCTCCCCGTCCGGGGTAAGGATATCCGCTGACTCCACGATATGCTTCATCTCCCCGCCGTAAGCCCCTGCATTCATCCTCAGGGCGCCGCCCAGGGTACCCGGAATCCCGGACGCGAATTCCATGCCCGTCAGCGATGCCCTGCACGCCGCCGACGCAGTTTTCGAAAGCAGCGCTCCCGCCTGCGCACAGATCCGCTCTCCATCTACGCGTATCCCGTTCATCCTCTTAAAAAGCTGGATGATGACCCCCCGGTATCCTTTGTCCCCCACGAGAAGGTCGCTCCCATTACCCATAATATAGTACGCCGCCGAATGCCTGCGGCATGCCTCGAGCACCTTCCTGATCTCCTCCACGGAGGACACGCTGACAAAATAATCAGCCGGCCCTCCGATCCGGAATGTCGTATGTCTGCTCATAGGCTCATCCGCAAGTACATTCCGGACGCCCGCCGCATCACATAATTCTCTGTATAAATCCATAGATCGCTCCATCCATTTTCAAATTTATATTTCTTAGACATTATAGTGCACGCAGGCTTCAAAGTAAAGCCAGCCGGCCCAAATCTTGCATAATCTTCGAAAACAGTGTATACTGAACCAGTATCTGTATGTTTTTTATACTTTATTATGACTATTTTTACTGAAGGAGTGAAAGAAAAACCGTGGATTCTGGTGACAGTTTTCAACTAATCATACTTGTAATTCTTTTAATGCTGTCTGCATTTTTCTCGTCTAACGAGACTGCGCTGATGTCGGTGAACAAGCTGAAACTGCGCACACTGGCTGATTCTGGAAATAAACGTGCCGCAATGGTGCTCGATGTTACAGAAAATCATACATCCAGGATGCTCAGCGCGATCCTCATCGGAAATAACATTGTCAATCTCTCTGCATCCGCACTCGCCACATCGCTCGCATATGCATTCGGCGGCTATATGGTCAGTATCGCGACCGCCGTCCTCACAGTGGCGATTCTTGTGTTCGGAGAAATCACACCAAAGAACTATGCAACGATAAATGCCGAAAAGCTTGCTCTAAGATATATCAGAAGCATCCGTTTCTTTATGGCTGTCATGACACCTGTGATCTTTATCATCAATCTGTTTTCCCGCGGCATCCTGTTTCTGCTGCGCGTTGATCCGAACGCGTCCGGAAAGAGTATCACAGAGGATGAGCTTCGCACGATCGTGGATGTCAGTCACGAGGACGGTATTATTGAGTCTGACGAAAAGGAAATGATTTATAATGTGTTCGATCTGGGAGACGCAAACGCAAAGGACATCATGGTCCCCCGTGTGCACGTCACGTTCGCTGATGTAAACAATACCTATGACGAGCTGATCGAAATTTTCCGGGAGGACAAGTTTACCAGACTCCCCGTATACGAGGATACTCAGGATAATATTGTCGGCATTATTAATATGAAGGACCTGCTGCTCTATGACAAAAACCAGCCGTTCCACATCCGTGATATCATGCGCAAGCCGCATTTCACATATGAATTCAAAAATATTTCCGAACTGCTTGTAGAGATGAGAGCCTCTACTTTTAATATCGCGATCGTACTCGATGAGTACGGCGAGATGGCAGGGCTGATCACGCTGGAGGACATTCTGGAAGAGATCGTAGGCGAGATCCATGACGAATATGACGAGACAGAGGACGAGCTCATACGCCGGATCTCTGACCGGGAATATGTCATCGAGGGCTCTATGAGTCTGGACGACGTCAACGACCGGCTCCACACCGAACTTGCTTCTGAGGACTATGATTCTCTGGGCGGCCTCATCATCGGTTGTCTGGATGACCGGCTGCCGGAAAAAGGGGATGAAGCCGTCACAGACAGCGGCATCCGGCTCGTCGTGGAATCGCTGGATAAAAACCGCGTAGAGAGCGTGCATGTCTATCTGCCGGAGAGACAAACCGAAGAGACTGATACGGATGCTGCAGAGGAGGCGCATTCTGCTGTCCCTTTCGAAAAAGATAAATAATTCCTTTCATTTTACTTTAAAAGGTGACTGTCCCCCAGACCGTCACCTTTTTTCTATTCCCGCATATCCTATTATAGATCAAACAGAAAAGGAACTGTAATCATGCCATATTCTATCATGCTGGATGCCGGACACGGCGGCCGCGATCCCGGAGCGGTCTACAACGGCCGTCAGGAAAAGGACGACACCCTCGCCCTCACGCTTGCCGTAGGAGAGATCCTGCAGGGAAGGGGAATCGACGTCCTGTACACCCGCACTACTGATGTGTACGAATCCCCCTATCAGAAAGCCATGGAAGCGAACGAAGCAGGCGTGGACTTCTTTGTGTCCATCCACCGCAACTCTTATCCAACTGACAATACCGTGTCAGGGGTAGAGACTCTGGTTTATGACAAATCAGGGCTTAAGCTTCAGATGGCAGAGAACATAAACGAGCAGTTAGAAGCCATCGGCTTCGTAAACCTCGGAGTCAAAGAGCGTCCGGGACTTGTCGTCCTCCGCCGTACCCGTATGCCCGCCGTACTTGTAGAGGCCGGCTTTATTAACTCCGACACTGATAATCAGCTTTTTGATGACAATTTTGACGATATTGCGCTTGCAATCGCGGAAGGGATCCTCGATACACTTCAGATGAATGGACTGATCGAAAATAATATGGATTCAGAAAACATGGAAAATCCGCCCGGAAGCAGCACTGGGAACGGCAATCCCGGAAATAATCCGGAACACTCTGAAGGAAGCCCTCAATACACTGTTCAGGCTGGCGCTTTCCGCAACGGGGCTTATGCTGACCGCCTTCAGAAAGAGCTGCTGGAGCAGGATTTTCCCGCCGTAACCAGCCAGGGCGGAGGCCTCTACCGAGTCACTGTAGGTACCTTCCCGACTCTGGACGAAGCAGCAGATATGGAACGCCGATTGAAAAGAGCCGGTTATCAGACAGTAATCGTGAGCTCATAAGCAAACAGGCTGCCGCACCAGTGCGACAGCCCTTCTTTTTTTAATATGCTATCCTTTTATCAGCAGAGATTCAGCCTATCTGGACATCTCATTTCTTTTTCTGACAACAACTGTAGCGGCAACGCCTGAAGCAGCCAGAGCGGTCAGAGCTATTAACAGAGCGCTGCTGTCGCCTGTCTTCGGGCTTGCGTCAGATTTGTTATTATTATTATTATTGTTGCTGTTTACCGGTGTGCTGTCGCCTGCCGGTACTGTCACTTCCTTAACGATATAGTTTCCGTCAACATCTTTCACAAGACCTGCATTTTCAGCGCCCTGTATTGTGACAGGATTTAAATTGGCATTTTCAATATAAAGTGCCTCCAGCCCTTTTCCGGAGTTATCCTGAAGTGTTACTTTGGAACCAGCCGCGAAGTTTACTGCTGAAGCTCCGTTCCTTCCGTCAACATTGATTCCGCCCCAGGAGTTCGCTCCGAGAGTGATATTCAGGTTTCCATTAACGTCAGCCGTACCGCCATTTACGATCATGCCTGCACCGCCCGCAGTGTTCGTGTTGTCCAGTGTAACATCAGTAAGCGTTGCGCTTGACATATAAATGTGAAGCGCGGATTTGTTGGCAGCATCTGTTTTGATTGTAACATTGCTGAGAGATACGCCATCTGCCGTAACTGTCACTACATTGTTTGCTCCAATAGTACTTGTTCCAGTAAAGGAGAATCCGTTTCCATTGACTGTCATAGCCTCATTCAGATTAAGAGGAGCACTGAGACTTACGTCTTTCTTTAAGGTAATGCTCTGAACATCAGCTCCTGCTGTCGTCTTCTGCTCAACAAACTGTGGCAGATTTCCGTCCAACACATAAGCGATCTGCTGTGCGTTGCTTCCGCCGTCTGTTGCAGTAACTACCTCTGTAAGATTTACACCTGTTACTGCTCCAGCAGCTGCATTGTCAATGCAGACTGCGGACTGTGTTCCGGAAGCCCCGTTTACATTCAGTGTCGCACCGGAAAAATCTGCTGTTGCACTGTCAACATTAATACCATACCAAGAATTTGCCCCCAGAGTCAGATCAATAGTACCGCTAAACACAGCTGATGCACTGTTATTGACAATCATAGGAGCGCCTGATGCTGCATTTGCGTGATTGATTGTAAGCCCATTCACCGTCAGGTTCGTTCCCCATGCATGCAGAGCGGATTTATTACTTGCAGCCGTGTTAATTGTGACACCGTTCAAGGTGACGTTGATCCCCTCATTAAGAGTTACCAGATTGCCAGTCACACTGTCTGTTCCAACCAGTGTTCCACCTGTGATCACTACATCATTATTCACCCTAAGTTCATTAGTTAACTGTATCGTCTTTCCTGTGAGATCAACTGTGCCGCCGTTTGCAATTGCTTCCTCAAGGCTTGTCTGATCTGTGACCTCAACAGCCTGAACATCAGCTGCCGGCTCTGCCGCCGGAGCTGCATCTGTCACTGTCAGCGCTTCCTCTGATACAACTGTCTCGTCTGTTACATCTGTCCCCTCTGTATCGTTAGTTGTCTCTTCTGTTGCTGCGTCTGCAACGGGTTCGGCAAGCGCGATAACCGGAGATACACAAGCTACCATTGCCGCACTCATGATTGCAGCTAAAAGTTTCTTTCTCATAGCTTCCTCCTAAAAAATTTATTAGATTCCGCGTGGGTTATCGCGCAGAACCTTATGATCCGTGTAATATTATACCCCCCACGAAAAATTGTCAAGTTGTGACATTGAAATTTGTCGAAAAATGCAATCAATCCAATATCCGCAGAACCTGCTGCATGAGCGGCAGGCAGGACGCCTCTGAAACCGCGATGTAGCCATAGTTCTGCGGATATCATATTTTATAAAAACAGCCTTTCAGATCATCTGTTCTTTCATATAAGAAACATGTATTTTACATTTCTTTTCTTTTTCTGATCACAAGCGTTCCTGCTGCTCCTGAGCCTGCAAGAGCGCTCAGTGCGAGAAGGAGGGCGCTGCTGTCACCCGTTTTCGGATTCTTTGTAGCTTCTTCTTTTCCTTCCTTATTCTGGCTGTTGTCAGCCCCTGAATCCTCAGCCGGCGTATTCTCTTCAGATACTTCCGGCTCCGGTGCGGGTTCCGGCGCAGGCTCCGGCTCTGTCACTGTTTCTTTCACCACATAGTTTCCATTCTCATCCTGCACAAGCCCGGCATTCTCCGCCCCGGATATTTCGACCCGATTCACATCATCGTTCTCAATGTAAATCGCGTCAAGCTCTTTTCCCGACTCATCTTTAACTGCCACAGCAGAACCCTCAGCAAAGTTCACGTTAGACTCGCCATTGATCCCATCGACGTTGATGCCGCCCCAGGAATTCTCACCCAGGAGAATATTTAAACTTCCGGAAACATCTGCGGTCCCTCCGTTCACAATCATGCCTGCTCCGCCGGCTGTGTTCGTGTTGTCCAGCGTGATATCCCGAAGAGCTGCCCTTGACTTGTAAATGTGAAGCGCGGATTTGTTGGCCGCATCCGTTCTGATCCCAAGATCATTGAGCGAAACCACATCAGACTCTCCTGCCATAACGGTCACCACATTGTCTCTTCCAATCGCAGCCGTACCGTTAAAATAGAACCCCTGTCCGTTGACTGTCATCTGCTCTTCCAGATAAAGCGGTTCGCTCAGTTCCACATCGTGCAGCAGTGTGACAGATACGACATCCTTTTCTTTTTTTGCTTTCAGAAATCCAGGAAGATCTTCATCCTGCACATAAGCCGTCTGTCCGTCTGCAGTCACCACCTCTGTCGTATTTGCGACTCTGCCCGGAACACTTCCTCCGTTCTCTGCGCACACGACTGACTGTGTCGCAACG
This sequence comes from uncultured Mediterraneibacter sp., assembly GCA_944376695.1. Taxonomy (GTDB): domain Bacteria; phylum Bacillota; class Clostridia; order Lachnospirales; family Lachnospiraceae; genus Mediterraneibacter. The sequence goes on from CALWDM010000027.1 coordinate 14,253, forward strand.
GGAGTATCTATCTTTGCAATTGACGCGCCGGAAAAATCTGCTGTCGCATTGTCCACATTTATTCCATACCAGGAATTCACTCCAAGTTTCAGACTAACATTTCCCGTAAACACCGCGCTGCCGCCGTTAATAATAACCGGAGCTCCGCCAGCTGCATTTGTATGATCTATCGTAAGATTCTTTGCCTCAAGCACAGTCTTGTAAGCATGCAGTGCAGATTTGTTTTCTGCTGCTGTTATGATCGTAACTCCGTCAAGTGTTGCCGAATCTCCGGTAAGCGTCACCAGATTGCTGTATCCGGCACTCGCCGTTCCCACCAGTGTTCCTCCTGTGATCGTCACACTGTTGCTCACAGTAAGCGGACGTTCAAGAGTGATTGTCTTTCCGGTAAGATCGATGGTTCCTCCCTGCGCAATCGCAGCCTCAAGGGAGGTCTGATCTGTAATCTCTGCTGCTGACGCCGCCTCCTGCGTACGATCTGCAAACTGGCCTGCGGACATATCAGCCACTCTCAATTGCTCTGTCATTTCAGCCTGTACTGCCTCAGTTTCCACAGTCTCAGCTTCTGCTGCCCCGGCCTCTGCTATCTCCATTTCGGCTGGTTCAACTTCTTTTGTCTCCGGCTCTGTTATCTCCACTACAGCGTCGGATGAGCCATCGGCAACCCCTGCCGCTTCCTCTGCTGCAGACACTGCTCCGCTGTCAGCCACAGACTCAGCAAAAGTAATCACAGGTGATATGTTCATCACCATAGCCGCACCCATCACGGCCGCCAAAAATTTTTTCTTCATCATTTCCTCCTGGTGATAATTATTTCGACTCCTCGGCAAATTTTTCTGCCGGAACTCGTCATCACGGGTCAGATTATATCCGGAGGATTACTTTTTTGTCAATGGAATCAGCGGTTGTAATTTCTGGTAAATAAAAAAGGAAAAATTTCTCACAATACGCAGAAAGCCGGGGAGTTTAGCCTCCCCGGCTCTGTATTTCAATCTGCTGTCTTACGCTTCTGCCGTCTTACTCAGCGTCAGCTGCATATACGTCTACCAGTTTCTTCAGATATGCGTATCTCTCCATGGCTTCTTTCTCGTTGAGGGCAAACAGTTTTGCCGCCTTCTCCGGGTTCGCTCTCTTCAGAGCATTGTAACGGACCTCTCCGTCAAGGAATGCCTGGTAATCCTCTTTCTTCGGCTCTTTGCTGTCAAGGAAGAACTTGTTGCCCTCGGCAGCGGGATTAAACCGGAAATTGTTCCAGTATCCGCACTCTACCGCAAGCTGCTCCTCTGTCTGAGCCTTGCTCATTCCCTTCTTGATACCGTGATTGATACACGGAGCGTAAGCGATGATGAGCGACGGGCCCGGATAAGCCTCAGCCTCTGTAATTGCCTTGACTGTCTGGTTGAAGTCAGCGCCCATTGCGATCTGAGCCACATATACATAGCCGTAGCTCATTGCCATGCCCGCAAGGTCTTTCTTCTTCGTCTCTTTCCCACCTGCCGCAAACTGTGCCGTAGCTCCTGTCATGGTAGCCTTGGAGGCCTGTCCGCCTGTGTTGGAGTAAACTTCTGTGTCGAAGACCATGATGTTAATGTCCTGGCCGCTTGCAAGCACATGGTCCACACCGCCGAATCCGATATCATAAGCCCATCCGTCACCGCCGAATACCCACTGGGATTTCTTGGCGAGGAAGTCTTTGTTCTTGAGAACTTCGTTCTTCTCAGCAAGGTCGCAGTCGCAGCCTTCAAGAGCTGCTACCAGGTTGTCTGTAGCTGTTCCGTTTGTAGCGCCGCATCCGAATGTATCAAGATACTCTTTTGCAGCTGCCTTCACTTCTTCTTTCTCTGCGATCTCAGCAATTCTCTCTACCTTTGCTTTCATTCTGTCACGGATCGTGTTCTGAGCGAGCAGCATACCGTAACCGAACTCCGCGTTATCCTCAAACAGTGAGTTGCTCCACGCCGGGCCCTGTCCCTTCTCATTCACTGTGTAAGGCGTGGACGGTGAAGAATTGCCCCAAATGGAGGAACATCCTGTCGCGTTTGCAATGTACATTCTGTCGCCGTACAGCTGTGTAATCAGCTTCGCATACGGTGTCTCGCCGCATCCTGCACAAGCTCCTGAGAACTCAAGCAGCGGCTGTTTGAACTGGCTTCCCTTCACAGTTGTCTCTTTGAATTTTGCGACAACTTCCGGTTTTACCGGGATCTCTCTTCCGTAATTGAAGAAGTCCTGCTTGCCGGCATTTGCTTCCAGACTGCCCATAACGAGAGCCTTCTCGCCCTTCTTGCCCGGACATACATTCGCGCAGGAACCGCATCCCGTACAGTCGAATGCAGATACAGTGATGGAGAATTTCATCCCCGGCATACCGATCATGTCGATCGCTTCCATCCCTTCCGGAGCCTTTGCAAACTCTTCTTCTGTCAGAGCTGCCGGACGGATAACAGCGTGCGGGCAGACATATGCGCAGCGGTTGCACTGGATACAGTTCTCCGGCTGCCATACCGGGATATCTACCGCGATACCACGTTTCTCGTATGCGGAAGTTCCTGACGGTGTAGAGCCGTCTGCATAGTCGTTGAATGCAGATACCGGAAGCGAGTTTCCTTCCTGAGCATTTACCTTTGCCTGGATATTTTTAACGAAATCGATGACGTCTTTTCTTCCGTTCCCGTCCACCTTCGGTGACGCAAGCCCTTCGTCGGCAGCATCCTTCCAGCTCTCCGGAACTTCTACTTCTACGACCTGCTTCGCTCCTGCATCGATGGCGTCGTAGTTCATCTGTACGATCTTGTCGCCTTTTCTTCCGTAAGTAGCCTTCGCGGCAGCCTTCATCAGATCGATCGCCTCTTCCTCCGGAATGATAGACGCAAGCTTGAAGAACGCAGACTGAAGGACAGTATTGATACGTCCGCCAAGTCCGATCTCCTTACCGATCTTGATACCGTCGATCGTGCAGAGCCTGATGTTGTGTTTTGCAATGTATGCCTTTACCTGTCCCGGCAGATGCTTCTCGAGTCCTTCCATATCCCACGGGCAGTTCAGAAGGAATGTACCGCCGTCAACAAGTTCCTGAACCATGTTGTACTTGTCCACATAGGACGGGTTGTGGCATGCCACAAAGTTTGCCTGATGGATCAGGTATGTGGATTTGATCGGTGATTTACCGAAACGCAGGTGTGACATGGTAACACCGCCGGACTTTTTGGAGTCATAGTCAAAGTAGGCCTGTGCGTACATGTCTGTGTTGTCACCGATGATCTTGATGGAGTTCTTGTTCGCTCCGACTGTACCGTCAGCGCCAAGTCCCCAGAACTTACAGTTGATCGTCCCTTCCGGTGTGGTAACGAGCGGCTCGTCTGCTTTCAGGGACAGGTTTGTCACATCGTCAACGATACCGATCGTGAATTTTTCTTTCTCATTATTGTGATATACAGCAACGATCTGAGCAGGCGTCGTATCCTTGGAACCAAGTCCGTAACGTCCTGTATAGATCGGCACTGCGTCGAATCTGGAGCCTTTGAGCGCTGCGACAACGTCAAGATAAAGCGGCTCGCCGATAGCTCCCGGCTCTTTTGTCCTGTCGAGAACAGAAATCTTCTTAACAGAATCCGGAATCTCAGCGATGAGAGCCTCTGCGCAGAACGGTCTGTACAGACGCACCTTGACAACGCCGACTTTCTCCCCGGCTTTTGTCAGGTAATCGATCGTCTCCTCAATCGTATCGCATACAGAACCCATAGCAATGATCACGTGCTCTGCATCTTCCGCTCCATAGTAGTTGAACAGCCTGTAGTCTGTACCGATCTTAGCGTTCACCTTGTCCATGTAGTTCTGTACGATTGACGGAAGAGCATCGTAACACGGATTACATGCCTCTCTGGCCTGGAAGAAAATATCCGGATTCTGGGCAGAACCTCTCTGGCATGGATGATTCGGGTTCAGTGCGTGTGCGCGGAAAGCGTCGATCGCGTCCATGCTTACCAGATCTTTCAGATCTTCGTAATCCCATGTCTCGATTTTCTGGATCTCGTGGGATGTACGGAATCCGTCAAAGAAGTTGATAAAAGGAAGTTTTCCTTCCAGAGCTGCACAGTGTGCAACCGGTGTAAGGTCCATAACCTCCTGTACGCTGGACTCGCAGAGCATGGCTGCTCCGGTCTGACGACAGGCGTAAACATCAGAGTGATCTCCAAAGATAGAAAGCGCATGGCTTGCAAGCGCACGGGCGGACACGTTAAATACGCCCGGAAGCTGCTCGCCGGCAACCTTATACAGATTCGGGATCATAAGAAGAAGTCCCTGGGACGCTGTAAATGTTGTCGTAAGGGCGCCTGCTGCCAGAGAGCCGTGCACAGCACCTGCCGCTCCCGCCTCGGACTGCATCTCTACGACATTGACTGTCTGTCCGAAGATATTCTCTCTGCCTTCTGTTGCCCATTCGTCAACATGCTCCGGCATAACGGATGACGGTGTGATCGGGTAGATCGCCGCGACTTCTGTATACGCATAGGACACGTGAGCAGCAGCCTGGTTACCGTCCATGGTCTTCATTTTTCTTGCCATTTTCTTGTTCCTCCTTAAAATTTACATAGAAAATATAAATATTCACATGTGGTTCTATTATATCGCCAAAAATGACAAAAGTCCATAGAGCGCAGTCTGGTTTTTGTATCTTTTGGAGTACAGGGTTACTCCTGATTTCTCACTGAAATCACATTTTTTAAACGAGCTTTGTAATATTATCCACATTTTTCAAACATCTTTTGTGCCGCAGCATATTTCTTTCCGAACTTCCCAGGCGATTTCCGCTCTCTTCCCGCAGTGCCCAAGTCCAACGCACAAAACCTCTGCCATCATGGACATATTCAGCGTCTTTCCAAATCGTCTCGGGCGCGTGACCAGAGTCACTGCTTCCTTTTTCTCCAGGTATTCTGCAATCAATCCGGTTTTGTCAACATAATAACCCTGCTGCTCTCTCAGATTCCTGAAATTGTCTGCTCCTATACTCATGTACATTTCCCTGGGCTGCGAACTCATACTTATTACCCCCTGTCAGTCACGGTCATTTCCAGGCTGCCCCCTAGCCGCACAAAAAAACGGCTGTCCCTCATGTAATGAGTATAGCCGTTTTTTCGCTGTTTCTCAATATAAATCGTCTCATTTTCTGAGCCGTTTCAGTTCCAGGCACTCAGCTTCTTCTCCGCTTTTTGTATCATCTTTATCAGGTTCTCTTATTTCTCTTTGAATTTAAAGATCCTGTCCTTTTTCTTCGGCGGCTTGCTGCCCTCGATCTTATCCGGCATAGGTTCATAGACCTTCCCGCTCCTGAGCAGGGGCATCCTTTTGTGGTGATTGCGCAGATACAGAAGCGCCGCTCCTGCCGGCACTACGATCACCCCTGCAAGGAGCTGGGATACCGGGAGCCCGATCCCCGGGAGCAGGAGCTGGTCCGTTCGCAGCCCCTCGATCCACACTCTTCCCAGCGCATAGCCGAATACATACAGAAGAAACAGCCCTCCTTCGTATTTTTTGCGCTTCCTGTAAAGCACCAGGATGATGAGCAGTACCGCGCACCAAACGGATTCATACAGAAATGTCGGGTGGACCTGGATATATTCCACGCCGCCGATGGTTTCTATATTGCGGCGCATCGTCTCCGTCACATCCCCGGATCGAACTGCGTCCAGCGGAAGCCTCATTGCCAACAGGCTGTCCGTATATTCTCCGAATGCTTCTCTGTTGAAAAAGTTTCCCCAGCGCCCGAGCATCTGTCCGTTCAGGATCGCCAGCGCCACTGTATCAAAGATCTGGAATGGCGAAAGCCGCTTTACCCTCGCCATGATAAACACAGCGATCACCGCGCCGATCACGCCTCCGTAGATGGCAAGTCCTCCCTCCCGCAGATTAAAAATGTCCAGCAGGTTATCCCTGTACATATCCCAGGAGAAAACGACATAGTAGATCCTCGCCCCGGCGATCCCCATGATCACCCCGACGATCCCCATATCCAGATAATCTTCCGGGTTCTGCCGCGTCCTCTTCGCCTCATGGGTGGCAATGAGAAAACCGATCAGGATCGCAGCTCCTATGATAATGCCATAATATGCGATCTTAAATCCGAAAACGTCAATGTCCTTTCCCACATGATCCAGTGTGATACCAAGATTGGGAAAGCTGATGTCATAATGCATATCCATACTCCTCCGTCCATACAGCCACATCATCCGCAAAACCGCACTGCTGTGCTTACTGCGGCTACGCATCCCATACGTCTGCTCAGCCGCGCCATGGGCTGAACTGGTTTTATACGTTGAACCTGAACAGCATGATATCTCCGTCCTGGACGACGTAGTCTTTTCCTTCCAGGCGCACCAGTCCTTTTTCCTTCGCAGCCGCGTGGGAACCGCATGCCATCAGGTCATCGTAGCTGACCACTTCCGCCCGGATAAAGCCTCTCTCAAAATCGGAATGGATCTTTCCTGCTGCCTGCGGCGCTTTTGTTCCTCTTGTGATGGTCCACGCGCGCACTTCCGGCTCGCCCGCCGTCAGATAGCTGATCAGTCCGAGCAGATGGTAGCTTGCCCTGATCAGTTTCTCCAGTCCTGACTCTTCCAGCCCCAGGTCATCGAGGAACATCTTCTTCTCATCATCATCCAGCTGGGAGATCTCTTCCTCGATCTCAGCGCACACTACAAACACTTCGCAGCTCTCCTGCGCAGCGTATTCGCGGACAGCCTGCACTCCCGGATTGGAAGCGCCGTCGTCAGCCAGATCATCCTCAGACACATTTGCCGCGAAGATCACCGGCTTCGCTGTCAGCAGATTGTAGCCCGCAAGCCATGCCTGCTCGTCCTCATCGTCAGTCACAAAACTCTTTGCCAGCTTATTCTCTTCCAGATGCGCTTTCACACGGTTCAAAAGATCCAGCTCTTTTGCCGCTGTCTTATCATTCCTGGACAGCTTCACGGTCCTGGCGATCCTTCTCTCCAGGATTTCCAGATCAGAAAAGATCAGCTCCAGATTGATCGTCTCAATGTCGCGCATCGGATCAATACTTCCGTCTACATGCACGATATTTGTATTTTCAAAGCAGCGCACCACATGGACGATAGCATCCACCTCACGGATGTTTGCGAGGAACTGGTTTCCCAGGCCTTCTCCTTTGGAAGCTCCCTTCACAAGCCCTGCGATATCCACGAACTCGATCGCCGCGGGGATGATCTTTTTCGTGTGGTACATCTCTCCGAGAACATCCAGTCTCTTATCCGGCACTGTCACCACGCCCACATTCGGGTCAATGGTACAGAAAGGATAGTTCGCTGACTCTGCGCCTGCTTTTGTCAATGAGTTAAATAATGTACTTTTTCCGACATTCGGTAATCCTACGATCCCTAATTTCATATATCTTCACATCTCCTTTATTTTCCCTGATTATGAAACGCCTTTCTTTCAGACAGAACGGGTTCCGCTGCAACATTTGAATTATATCACAGTGCCCGCGAACCCTCAATAGCAAAGGGCCCCAAGCTCCTATTAATTAAAAAATTCAGGATCCGTAGCACATTGGCTTGACAATATGTCGGATACAACATATTATGATATTAAAGAAAGGGAGTATACTAATGTATGAAGTAATCCTATATGATACAGAAGATGGAAGATGCCCGGTGCAAGAATTCTTAGATTCCCTGGAACCTAAGCTATTGGCAAAAACATTAAGAACGATTGATTTGTTAGAAATAAACGGTCCGTTACTGAGGAACCCTTATTCAAAACCATTGGAAAATGGAATATTTGAACTTCGCACCAAGCAGGGATCAGATATTACAAGAGTTCTATATTTCTTTGTCATAGGCAAGAAGGCAATACTGACAAATGGATTTGTTAAAAAATCTCAGAAAACACCAAAAGCAGAAAAGGAGCTGGCAAAAAAATATAAGGAAGACTATGAACGGAGGTATGGCAATGAGTAGTTACAAAGCTTATAAACAAAAAGCATTACAAAATCCAGAAGTAAACGCTGAATATGACGCATTACAGCCGGAATATGATATCATTCAGGCAATGATCGATGCAAGAGTAGAACAGAACATGACTCAGAAAGATTTATCAGCCAGAACAGGAATCACGCAGGCAGATATCAGCCGCATTGAAAATGGAACAAGAAATCCCAGCCTGAGTATGGTAAAAAAGCTTGCGCAGGGATTAGGAATGCAGCTGAAACTGGAATTCATTCCAATGTCCACCAAAAATAAAACGTAATTTTTTATCTCGATTTTCCACACAAAAAAGAGCCGGTTATGATGAACCGACTCTTTTTTAGTATTTTTCCCTTCTAATCCCTTGTCTCCATCAGTATGACCTTCCCGAACGAAAACGAGATCGTCACCTCATCCTCCGCGAATTCATTGCTCACGCAGAGGCTGTCATCCGGCCTGAGGAAATGATTCTTAAGAGGATACTTCGCCCCGGTGATGAACAGCGCGTCCACCGGAAGTTCCATAGGGAACAGGGAAAAATATTTCCCGAACGCTTCCTCGCGCTTCAGTGTGATCCCCTTGTCCAGAAGGCGGATCTGGTTATGGCTGTCCAGGATCCGCGCGTCCGCACCCGCGTCCAGCGCGATCTGCAGGCACTGGATGTTCGCCCAGAGATGGTCGATCCTGGATCCTGTGCCGCCCAGGATCCAGATTTCCTTCCGGTTCAGCCCGATGCAGAGCCGCAGCGCGATCTCCGTATCCGACGCGTCCTTGACCGGATTGAACTCCCGGACCGGCACATCCGCCTCCTCCCGGTAATAGTCTACCAGCTCCCTGGGCACACTGTCAAAATCTCCCACGATATAATCCGGCTTGATTCCATGGTCATAGAGAAACTGAAGCCCTCTGTCCACGCCGATCACAAATTCCGTCTCTTCACTTTTAATGATGGGGAGAGCGAAATCCTCTTCCAGCATCCCCCCGCTTACGATTACAGTCCGCTTACTCATGATCCCTCAATATCTCCATAAATTGTGCAGTGTTTTTTCTGATATCACCTTTGTAGACGCCTGACCCGGACACGATCACATTCGCCCCCGCGTCCAGCACTTCCGCCACATTGGAGTGGTAGATGCCGCCGTCTGCTTCCACGTCTTTCTCAAGCCCTCTCTCGTCGAGCATGTCCCTGAGCTCCCGTATCCTGCCCAGCGACTCCGGGATAAATGCCTGTCCGCCGAATCCCGGCTCCACGCTCATGATCAGGAACATATCCGCCTGCTCCAGATAAGGCAGGAGCGCTTCCACCGGAGTGCCCGGCTTGATCGAGATGCCCGCGCGCACGCCGCATGCATGGATCTCATCCAGTGTCTTCCCCGGGTCCTCACACGCCTCCAGGTGGATGGTGATGATATCCGCGCCGCAGGCAGCAAATTCCTTCACATACCGGATGGGCTCAGTGACCATGAGGTGCACATCCAGCACCTGGCCCGTGGAGCCTTTCACGGAGGAGAGCACCGGCATGCCGAACGAGATACTCGGCACGAAGATTCCGTCCATCACATCAAAATGGATATACTGCGCGCCCGCCTCCTCTGTCTGTTTCAGCTGCTCTCCCAGAAACTTAAAGTCCGCCGAGAGCATGGACGGCGCCAAAATATTCTCTCTCATCTAATACCTCTTTCTTTCCTGTAACTCCCGGTACATCATCACATAATCCTCATACCGGCTCCTGTGTATCTTTCCTTCCTCCACAGCCTCTTTGACCGCGCATCCAGGCTCGTGGACATGGCTGCATCCGCTGAAACGGCACTTCCCTTCGCAGGGCGCGAATTCCGGAAAGCAGTATTTCAGTTCTTCCTTCTCCACCTCTCCCACATAGAGGGAGCTGAACCCCGGCGTATCCATGATATAGGACTCCCCTCCCAGCATGATCAGCTCGGAATGCCTTGTCGTATGCTTCCCTCTCTCGATCTTGCGGCTGATGCCGCCTGTCTCCATCTTCACCCCGCTCTGGAGAAGATTGATCAGGGAAGATTTGCCCACTCCGGACGGGCCTGCGATGGCGGTCGTCTTCCCCCGCAGGAGTTCTTTGAGCCTGTCGATATTTTCCTCTTCCTTTGCGCTTGTAAACAGGAGCGGATACCCGCAGCTTTCATATACTTCTTTTAATCCCGCGATCTCAGGATCCGCTGCGATATCCGCCTTGTTAAAGCAGAGCGCTGCCGGGATCCCTTTTGTCTCCATCATGACAAGGAAACGGTCGAGGAGATTAAAATGCGGTTTCGGCTTTGTCACTGCAAACACGACCAGCGCCTGGTCGATATTCGCCACAGCCGGGCGCACCAGTTCATTCTTCCGCGGAAGGACGCGTGTGATATTTCCTTCCATATCTTTCTCATGGGTAATCTCCATCTCCACGTTGTCTCCTACCAGAGGTTTGACCCCGTCTTTTCGGAAAATCCCTTTTGCCTTACACTCATAAACACCGGATCCTGCTACGTGAACGTAGTAGAATCCGGCAATTCCTTTCATGATCTTACCCTGCATCGTCATCGGTCTCTCTGTTTTTCTGTCACTTCTCTTCCGCCGGAAAGAACTGCCCTGCCGGGCCGTGCTTTCCCCGCCGGGCTGCCCTTTATTCCAGCTCCGGACCGCCGCCGGTTTCTCCGCCGTCGCCGGTGTCCTCCGGTCCCATGCTCACCCAGTAATAGATCGTGCTGCCCTTCTCGACCTTGACTCCTACTTCCGGGTTCAGCCGGCAGACCGTTCCCTCAGGATAATCGCTGTACTGCTGTCCCCCGTATACTGCATTGAGCCCGGATTCACTGAGCACCTGCTCCGCTGTCTCCGGATAAGATTTCAGCACATCCGGCACTTCCACTGTCTGGGTCTTCGGCCCAAGACTTACCACATAATTCACAGTTGAACCCGCTTCCACGGAGCTGCCTGCGTCCGGGCTCTGGGAAATCACGTTCCCAGCGGATACTGTGTCGCTGTAATCCTCACTCGCGCTTCCTGTAAGCCCTTCCGCCGCCAGAGCCGCCTCTGCGTCAGCCTTGCTCTTGTTTTTGATATCCGGCACTTTCACCTGCTTTTTCCCAATGCTGACGACAATCGTCACGCTGGTTCCTTCATCCACTTCCGTACCTGCTGCCGGATCTGACGAGATTACATTTCCCGAAGCCACGGTATCGCTGTTTTCTGTTGTGTGTGTTACCTTCAGCCCCGCGTCCTGGAGCAGCTTCTCTGCTTCCGCCTCGCTCTTGTCCACTACATTAGGCACCTGCACCTTCTCAGCCGCCTCTCCGCTGCTGATCACTACAGTGACTGTTGAATTTTTCTTTGCCTTCTCGCCCGCGCCCGGCTTCTGGCTCTTGATCTCGCCTTTCGAGTAATCGTTGGACGGCTCTTCTTCCGAAGCCTTCTTAATTCCGAGATCGTGCTTTTTCAGCTCCTTTTCAGCCTCCCCATAAGTCATGCCCCGCACATCCGGCACTTTTACAGTCTCTTCTTCTGTCGCCACGATACCCGGACCTGAGAAAAATCCTGCCGCATTCGCCACAAGGAAAAGCACGAGCAGCGCGATCACCACGCCCGCCACGATCATCAGGATGCGCATGATCCGCTTCGTGTCCGGATTCACATCGTTTTTCTTCCTTCCTCTGCGGTCATACTGTCCCTGGTGCCTGCCGCGGAAACAGTCGTCCTCATCCTCCTCGTCTTCATCTTCATCGTCATCGTAATCATCGTCATAGTCGTCGTCATCGTAAACGGCGCGGCTTCTGCCCTGTACCTGCTCCAGCTCCGCCGTGGACATGGCCATCGTGCGGTCCGTATCTCCGCCTGCCGCTCCCAGGACGACGAAATCGTCTTCCGGATCCACGAGAGACCGTTTCAGGTCCAGCAGGAGAGACGCACAGTCATGATAGCGCAGCCCCGGATTCTTCTTCGTACATTTCATAATGATACATTCCAGGCTGTACGGGATGTCCGGCACTTCCTCCGCCGGGGACTTGATCTCCTCCTGCAGGTGCTTGAGCGCCACTGACACAGTAGAGTCGCCGTCAAAGGGCACATGGCCTGTGATCATCTCGTACATGGTGATACCGATGGAGTAGATATCGCTCTTCTGGTCCACCACTCCGCCTCTCGCCTGCTCCGGCGACGTATAATGCACAGACCCCATCACGCTCGTGCTGATCGTCTGTGTGGCGGTCGTTGCGCGCGCGATGCCGAAATCTGTGACTTTCACTTTTCCGTCTTTTGAGATAATGATATTCTGGGGCTTGATATCCCTGTGTATGATATGCTGGTTGTGAGCTGCCTGGAGGCCTGTCACCATCTGGATCGAGATGCTGACTGTCTCCTTCGCTGAAAGCCTGCCTTTTTTCTCAATATAATCTTTCAGCGTGATCCCTTCTACAAGTTCCATGACCATATAGTACAGTCCGCGGTCCTGCCCCACGTCATAGATATTTACCACGTTCGGGTGCATCAGTCCTGCCGCTGCCTGCGCCTCGCTTAAGAACTTCCTGATAAACACTTCATCTTTGCGGTAATCACTTTTGAGCACTTTGATCGCCACATACCGGTTCAGCTTATGGTCCTTGCCCTTGTAGACATCCGCCATGCCGCCGGAACCGATACGTCCCAGTATCTCATACCTCTTTCCTAAATAAACTCCTTCTCTGATCATAATACACTCACCTCGTCCGCGAACGGTTCTATCAGGACAATACCGATATTGTCCGTACCGCCGTTTTCTTTTGCAGCATCCACAAGAGCCTGGCCTGCTTCCACGATATCCCTTCCTCCCTGGACGATATGGAAGAGTTCTTCATCTTCCACCATATTGCTCAGTCCGTCCGTACACATCAGTATGATGTCTCCCCGCTTCAGACGGTGCTCATAAAAGTCTACGTCCACATCCGCTTTCGCCCCGATCGCCCTTGTGATGATATTCTTATCCGGGTGGTGCTTGGCCTCCTCCGGCTTGATGCCTCCCAGCCGCACCATTTCCTCCACAAGCGAATGGTCCTTCGTGAGCTGCTGGATCCCCTGATTGATCAGATACAGACGGCTGTCTCCTACATTGGCAAAATACATCATCTGGTTCATGATCGTCGCCGCAACTACGGTTGTCCCCATCCCCTTGAGGTGTTCGTCGCGGGCCGCCTCCTTGATGATCTCCCGGTTGGCTGTCTTGATCGCCGCTACCAGGCATTTCTCCACATCCTCACCCTCGCTCATCTTCAGCTCCCGCCTGAGCACTTCCACCGTATATTTTGACGCATAGTCGCCTGCCTGATGTCCGCCCATTCCGTCTGCCACCACGAACAGATTCTGGAGGATGCCCAGAGGTCTGTCTGTCGTAAAGACATAATCCTGATTCACCTGTCGCACCATTCCTACATCTGTTATCGCAAATGTCCTCATATCTGTCTCCTTAATCCTGTCTGTTGTGGCTTTCCCATCCTGCTCTCCCGCATTCGCCTTCTGCCGCCGGGTTTTCCCCGCAGCCGGAAGCTTCCGCTCCGTCCTCCTGCGCATAGCGGCGCCTGAGCTGGCCGCAGGCTCCGTCGATGTCAGAGCCCATTTCCCTTCTTATAGTAACATTTATTCCGCTTTTTTCAAGATTATTTTTGAAATTCAGGGCATTTTTCCTGCTTGGACGCACAAAATCACGCTCCCTGACCGGGTTGACCGGTATCAGGTTCAGGTGGCAGTTCCGGGGCTTTAAGATAGCCGCCAGCTCCCGCGCGTCCTCATCCGTGTCATTGACTCCATGAACGAGGCTGTACTCAAAAGTGACTCTGCGCCCTGTCTTTTCAAAATAGGCGTCACACGCGGAGAGCACCTCGGAAAGACTGTATTTATTCGCCACAGGCATAAGGGCGCGCCGTTTCTCCTGAGTGGAGCCGTGCAGGGACAGCGCAAGGGTGATCTGGAGCTTTTCATCCGCCAGTTCCAGCATCCTGGGCACGATGCCGCAGGTAGATACCGTGACATTTCTCTGGCTGATATGCAGGCCGTGTTCATCTGTCAGGATGCGGACGAACCTCAGGAAGTTGTCATAATTGTCAAGAGGCTCCCCGGTTCCCATGATCACGACATTGTGGACTCTCTCCCCTGTGATCTTCTGGATCTGATAGACCTGCCCCAGCATCTCCGAGGCAGAAAGATCCCTCTTGAGACCGCCGATCGTCGACGCGCAGAACACACACCCCATCCTGCATCCCGCCTGGGAAGAAATACAGACGGAATTGCCGTGCTTATACCGCATGAGAACGCTTTCCACCATGTTCCCATCATACAGACGGAACAGGAATTTGTTCGTCCCATCCAGTTTTGAAACCTGCCTTTCCACCATGCTGACAGGCAGGATCTCATACTGTTCTTGCAGACGGTGTCTTAAATCCTTTGAGAGATTGGTCATCTCATCAAACCGGTCCGCCAGCTTCACATGGAGCCAGTCATAGACCTGTCCCGCCCGGAAAGCCTTCTCGCCCAGACTCAGCATCTCTGTCTTTAATTCTTCATATCCATATGCACGGATGTCCTTTTTCATGTCTGTTCCTGTCCTTTTTTTCAGTCCTTTTTCTCTTCAGCGGCTTTTCTTTTTAATCGGGCGATAAAGAAACCGTCACTCTTATGTATGCCCGGAAGGAGCTGGATGCAGCCCTTTTCCACGACACTGTCTCTTAGCTCCGGGCAGAGTTCTCCCCGGATATCATCCAGAGAAAAATCCGGGTATTGCTCCAGAAACCAGTGTACATTCTCTATATTTTCCGCCGGATTTACAGTGCAGGTGCTGTACAGGAGCACTCCGCCCGGCTTCACAAAATCTTTCACACAGCTTAATATCTTCCGCTGAAAGACCACAAGGCTCCCGATCCCTTCCGGCGACGCCTTGTATTTCAGGTCCGTCTTTTTCCCGATCACACCCAGCCCCGAGCAGGGCAGGTCCGCGATCACGATATCCGCGGCGCCGGCCGAATTTTCATCCGGGACAGAAGCATCCCTGCACGCCGCCGAGATATTGTCCAGTCCGGAACGGTCAATATTCTCCTGTATGAGCTCTTTCTTATATTCTGTCAGGTCCCTTGCCTCCACATGGCCACGGTCCGGTGTGCGCTTCCGCGCCGCAGAAAGCCTGTCCGCTGAAGAAAGCTTTTCTGCCTCAGAAAGCTCGCCCGCCGAAGAAAGCTTTTCCGTCATAAAAAGCTTCTCCGCTGTATGGAGCGCTTTTCCCCCGGGTGCCGCGCAAACATCGATCACATTCGCCCCCGGCCGGGGTCCTGCCAGCTCTCCAACCAGCATGGAGCTGACGTCCTGCACCATGAACATGCCTTCCTGAAAGCTCTCCAGGCTTTCCAGATGGTCAAAGCCAGATATGCAGAACGCATAGGGAAGATAGGGATGGGGTTCTGCTGTCACGCCCTCCTGGACAAAGATATGTTTCAGTTCTTCCGGGGTGACACGGTTTAAACAGCACCGGACTGTGAGCGGTTTCTCCTGCTGGAAATCCGCCAGCATGTTCTCAATGACGTTCTCATCAAAGGATTTCTGCCAGAGCTCTATGATCCATTCCGGGCAGGAATATTTCACGGACAGCGCCTGTACGCCCTCCGTCGGGTATTTCACATCCGCAAGCCCTCTTGCCACGCTGCGGAGCACACCGTTCACATATCCTTTCAGCCCGGAAAATCCTTTCCTCGCCGCCAGCTTCACCGCCTCGCTGCACACCGCACGGTCGGGCACACTGTCCATATATTTCAACTGATAGACCGCGCTGCGGAGCACGCCCCGGATGACCGGTTTCATCTTTTTTACTTTGACTTTGGAGAACCGGTCCAGGATATAGTCGATCTCGATCAGGCGCTCCAGCGTCCCTTCTGTCACCCTGGTAATAAACGCCCTCTCCTGCTTCGTAAGATACTGGTATTTGGACAGCACGTCCCTGAGCACCTTATGGCTGTACTGGCCGTTTTCCGTCACTTCCATAAGGATGCCCAGCACGATCTCCCGCTCATTCACCGACTTAGTCATTCCTTCTCCTTCCTCCTGTCAAAATAAGGAGACGCAGGAGCTGTAAGATCATCGCCGCCGCGCCTGCCACATAAGTGAGGGCCGCCGCTCCTAATACCTTCTTCACGGAATCCACCTCTTCAGGATATAGCATCCCTGAGTTCTCCAGCACTTTCACCGCCCTGCCGGATGCATTGAACTCCACCGGAAGGGTAACGAGCTGGAAAAGCACTGCCGCGGAAAAGAGCAGGATGCCCAGGTTGATGAACATAACCGATGTCTGGCCGTTCATGAACAGGCCGAGGATGATCAGCGGCCACGCTGCCATGGAACCGATATTCGCCACAGGCACCAGCGCTCCCCGGATGGAAAGGGGCGCATACCCTGTGGCATGCTGTACCGCGTGCCCGCACTCATGAGCTGCCACGCCGATGGCAGCCACGGAGGAAGAATTGTACACCGTGTCAGAAAGTCCCAGCGTCTTCTTCCCCGGGTTATAATGGTCGGTTAAGTTTCCCGGGATGTGGATCACCTGCACGTCATAAATCCCATTCCTGTGCAGGATCTGTTCCGCCGCCTCTCTCCCTGTCATCCCGGAATGGCTCCGCACAGAGGAATACCGGGCGAACACCCGGTTCACCCGGGCGGAAGCCGCCAGGCAGATCATTGCCCCGATCACCACAAGAATATATGTCCAGTCATAAAAATAATATAACATGATATCAACCTCCTGCTCTCACAGAACCGCCAGGTCACTCTCTTGTAAGAGAAGTCCCCGGTTCCATTGTGTACCCCCTCAGGAATGCACCTGTATCCATTCTCTTCTTGCCCGGGATCTGCACCTCGTACACTCTCAGTACACCGTCCCCGGTCTGGACCGCAAAACTATCCTTATCAACCTCTGTCACAGTACCCGGCTGCCCGGCCCCTGCCGAGTCAGCCTCTGCCTTTGCCCGCCAGATCTTCATCACTTTGCCATCCCAGTGGGTATAGGCGCTGGGCCATGAGTTCAATCCCCGGACCAGCCGCTCGATCTGCACGGCGGACCGGCTCCAGTCGATATTTCCCATCTCTTTTGTAAGCATCTTCGCATAGGCAGTGGGGCTCTCCCCCTGCTTCTCAAACACGGCGGTCTTATCTTTCAGCGCCTTCAGCGTCTCCACACAGAGCGCCGCCCCCGCCTCTGCCAGCTTGTCATGGAGGCTCTCTCCGGTCTCGTCCTCCGCGATCGGGACTTCCTTTTTCATGATCATATCCCCGGTGTCCAGGCCCTCATCCATCTGCATGGTAGTCACGCCTGTCACCGCTTCCCCTTCGATGATAGACCACTGGATCGGGGCGGCTCCCCGATATTTCGGGAGCAGGGATGCATGGACATTGATGCATCCGTACGGCGTCATTTCCAGTATCGTCCCCGGCAGGATCTGTCCGAACGCGATGACGACCATCACGTCCGCATTATATTTTCGAAGTGTCTCCACACATTCCGGCTCACGGATCTTTCTCGGCTGATACACCGGAATCCCATGCTTTATGGCCGTCTCCTTCACCGGAGGGAACTGCATTTCCTTCCCTCTTCCCTTCGGCTTATCCGGCTGGGTGACCGCAAGACACACGTCATGCCCCGCCGCGATCAGCGCTTCCAGAGTCCCCACGGAAAAATCCGGCGTCCCCATAAATATCACGCGCATCGTCTTACTCCTCCGTTTCCTCTTCATCCTCACTGTCATAGTTCACATCATGGAGTCCGTCCTCTGTCTTATCCACATAGAGCTCGCCCTGAAGGTGGTCGATCTCATGGCAGAAGGCCCTCGCCAGAAGCCCCTCTCCTTCTATCTCAAAGGGCTCCATATCCTGGTTCAGGGCACGGACTTTCACATGCTGCGGCCGGGTCACGATCCCCCATTTGCCCGGAACGCTCAGGCAGCCTTCCTCCCCGGTCTGTTCTCCGGACGTCTCAATGATCTCCGGGTTGATCAGCACGATCGGACCTTCCCCGACGTCAATGACGACGATCCGTTTGAGCACGCCCACCTGGGGCGCCGCAAGCCCTACCCCGCATCTGTCATACATCGTATCCAGCATATCCCCGATCAGGATCTTTGTCCGCAGCGTCATCTTCGGCACGTCCTTGCACTGCTTTGTCAGGATATCGTCCCCGATCTCTCTAACTTCTCTGATTGCCATAATTTCCTCCTTACATAGGGTTGAAATCAAACTGTATCCTCATCTTGTCAAACCCTGAATTTATCTCAATATACTTTTCTACCCTGTCTTTTATCCCCACGAGGGCCCCATAGTTTTCCGCCTTTACATAGAGCACTCTGCGGTATACGTCTTTGATCTTATCGATGCCCGGACTTGCCGGTCCTATGACCTCCGCCCCGGTCTGCCCTCTGGCCCGCAGGATGTATTCCTTCAGGTAGTGGCAGCCCTTCTCCAGAAGCGCCTCATCCTCACAGGAAACGAATATGGCAAGAAGATTCTCTGCCGGCGGGTATCCCATGAGTTCCCTGTAACGGATCTCTTCCTCGTAGAACGCCTCATAATCCTGAGCCGCCGCCGTCACGATGGCGTAGTGCTCCGGGCTGTACGTCTGGATCACCACTTCTCCGTGCCTCTCCCCGCGCCCGGCGCGCCCGGCCGCCTGAGTCAGGAGCTGGAATGTCCGCTCCCCGGAACGGTAATCAGCCGTGTAAAGTGACATGTCCGCCGCAAGGATGCCCACCAGCGTCACATTCGGAAAATCATGTCCTTTTACGATCATCTGCGTGCCCACCAGCACGTCCGCCTCCTCATTGGCAAAGGCTGAGAGGATCTTCTCATGGGCGTCCTTCTGCCGCGTGGTGTCCATATCCATCCGCAGCACTCTTGCCCGGGGAAATTCTGTTTTTACGATATCTTCGATCTGCTGGGTCCCGGCGCGGAATTCTCCGATATGCGGGGAACCGCACTCGGGACACGCTGTCACCCTGGGCATGGAATATCCGCAGTAGTGACATCGCATCCGCCCATCCCGGTGGACAGACAGAGAGACACTGCAGTGGGGACACTTTATCACATGTCCGCATTCCCGGCAGGAAATAAATCCGGAATACCCTCTCCGGTTCAAAAACAGCATGATCTGCTCTTTCTTATCCAGCCGTTCCCTCATCAGCTCCGCCAGCTTCCGGCTTAAGATCGAACGGTTTCCACTCTTTAATTCTTCCCTCAGATCCACGGTATATACGTCTGCCAGATCCTGCATCCGGGAGCGGTTCTTCATCTCAAAGAGGGTATATTCTCCCCTTCGCGCCCGGTACATCGCTTCCATGGAAGGGGTAGCGCTCCCAAGCACCACGCCGGCTCCTTCCAGCAGCGCTCGTTTTATGGCAGTCTCCCTGACATGATACCGGGGCGTCTGTTCACTCTTATAGGTGGGCTCGTGCTCCTCATCGATCACGATCAGTCCCAGGTCGGGAAACGGAGTGAAAAGCGCAGAGCGGGGACCGATCATGACATCCACTTTCCCTGCCCGCGCGCGCATCATCTGATCATACCGCTCTCCCGCTGACAGCCGGGAATTCATGATGGACACCCCGTCCCCAAACCGCCGGTAAAACCGCATCACGGTCTGATAGGTCAGGGCGATCTCCGGAATGAGCACGACTGCCTGTTTTCCCATATCCACCACTGTTCGTATCATTTCCATGTAAACTTCCGTCTTGCCGCTCCCGGTCACGCCGTGGATCAGATAAGTCTTCCGCTCCCCGGCGGCATAATCTTTCCGAAAACAGTCAATGACCTGCGTCTGCTCTTCTGTATAAACAATGTCCTTTTCCTGCTCCTTTGCCGCCTTCACCGGATTGCGGTACACCTGCTCTGATTCCACGGCAAGCACCCGCTGTTCTTCCAGCGCCCGGATGACAGCGGCTGTGATATTAAGTTTCCTGGTCACAAGCTCATACTCCAGCACCGGATCGTCCAGGAGCGCTGCCATCAGCCTTGCCCGCGCCTTCTGGTGCTTCTCCAGGTAATAATGGAGCTGTTTTTCCCCCGTCCCTTTGTCCAGGAGGAGGCGGAGGCGCTTCTTTACCCTGGCGTTCTCCTTCTGCTTGATAGGAAGGACCGTCTTCAGCGCCTGGATCATCGTCCCGCCGTAATTCTCCTTCATCCATGCGGCAAGGGCGATCAGCTTCGCCTCGATCTCCACCCCGGTTCTTGAGATTTCCACAATCTCCTTTACTTTGGAAAGGTCATAATCACAGGTCTCTGACAGCCCGGTCACATAGCCCTTGATCTGCCGGTTGCCTTTGCCGAAGGGCACCAGCACTTCCATCCCCGGCTCCAGCTCTTTTTCCAGTGCCTTCGGGACGCGGTACTGAAAGATCTTATCCAGTTTTTCGTGTTGTATGTCTATGATAACGTCCGCAAACACCCGATCATCTTCCTTTTCTTAATTCCTCCAGCACTTCCGCGATCAGAACGCGTTCATCCATAGGATATTTCACGCCTTTTATCTCCTGATAGTCCTCGTGTCCCTTTCCCGCAAGCACGATGACATCTCCCGGCTGCCCATGCCGGATAGCATATTTGATGGCTTCCTTCCGGTCACAGATCTCCACATACTTCCCATCCGTCTTACCGATCCCCACTTTGATATCATCGATGATCGCCTGGGGCTCTTCGAACCTGGGATTATCCGAGGTAATGATGGTCAGATCCGCAAGCCGGCCTGACACCTCACCCATCTCATACCTTCTGTCCTTTGAGCGGTTGCCTCCACAGCCAAAAAGACACACGAGCCGCTTCGGATGATATTCCTTCAGCGTGGTCAGCAGACTCTCCAGGCTCATCGCATTGTGGGCGTAATCGATCATCAGGGTAAACTCATCGGATACCTTTATCATCTCGATACGTCCTTTTACTTTTGCCTTTTTCAGCACTTCCTTTATCTTTTCCGGAGATACCCCAAAATGCCTGCACACCGCGATGGCGGTCAGGGAATTATACACGCTGAACGTACCTGGGATATCGATCTCCACATCAAAATCCATAAGGCCCGCCACACGATATGCCACTCCCAGGTATCCGGGTCTGGATACAAGCTCCACGTTCTCGGCGCGCAGATCCGCCTCTTTGGAAAACCCGAATGTCTCCACCCTGCATGCGGCGTCTCTGAACAGATCCGGAAAATATCGGTCATCCACATTCCCGATGCCCAGCCTGCACTGCTGAAACAGCATCGCCTTGCACCTTTTATAATCCTCAAAATCCTTGTGCTCATTTGGTCCGATATGGTCTTTTCCGAGATTTGTAAATATCCCGATCTCAAAAGGGATCCCCGCCGTCCGGTGGAGCATCAGCCCCTGGGACGATACCTCCATCACTACGCTGTCACAGCCTGCTTCCACCATCCGGGCAAAATACTGATGGATGGTGAAGGACTCCGGCGTGGTGTTTGCCGCCGAGATCGTCTCGTCCCCGATGACCGCCTCGATCGTTCCGATAAGACCTACTTTATGCCCCACCCCTTCGAGGATGGACCGTATCATATAAGTAGTCGTTGTCTTGCCCTTTGTCCCTGTGACGCCGATGATCTTCAGCTTATCCGCCGGATATCCGAAATATGCCGCCGACATGAGAGCCAGCGCATATCTTGTGTCCGCGACCTTGATAACTGTCACAGCTTCCGGCACTTCCACCTCTTTCTCCACGACAACGGCAGCTGCGCCCTTTGCAGCTACATCCGCAGCAAATTTATGTCCGTCGGACATTGCACCGCTGATGCAGACAAAAACACTTCCGTTTTCCACCTTTCGCGAGTCATTTACCAGAGTGGTGATTTCCGCCCTGTCACTGCCCTGCACCACTTCATATTCTAAACGTTCCAAGAGTTTATCTAATTTCATGCCGGTCCTCCTGATCTTTTCATGGATAAACATACTTATTTTTTAATATAGCATACCGTACATACTAGGATACCACAAACTCTGCCGTGATGCAAAGACAGCCGGGAGAAGTCCCATCCCCGGCGTCAGTCTTTTTTTGTTGACGGTATTCTTTCGTATCAACCGTATCCCTTCTCGTCAACCGTATTCTTTCTTTTCACTTCAAACAGCACATTTGCTATGTTGAACGGATTTTTCGTCCACTCGCCTGCAGAGAGAAAAATCCATATCCCCAGCAGCACCATAAAATAGAGCCCGCTCACATTCTCCGCAAAAATATAGATAAACACAAAACTCAATCCGAGCAGTCCCTGCAGAAAAATATTGAGTATCACGCATTTAATGATCTGACTTATGCCCGGAAACTCGAGGCGGATCATAACTGTTTCATATTCCTGTGGCCGGGTGCAGAACTGCTTTTGCTGTATCTGCCTCAACAGCATTTTAAAGCCTAACCCGGATAAACCGGAAAAGTTTATTTTATATATTTCCCCTTTGTGTTACTCTAAAGAAAAAGGGGG
>CALWDM010000028.1 GCA_944376695.1 uncultured Mediterraneibacter sp.
CTAACAGCTTAAGCAACAAGATGGGTAATTCCTTACTGGCTGTAAGGGGGATTAACCATAAATATATTGTAGTAGAGGCGCATCAGGATGTGGCGGACCGGCTCCTGCTGGTAAAGCATGTCAGGTATTACGGGGATGACATTGCGGCAGTGGTGGCGGAGAATGAGGTCGCTGCCGCGCAGGCAGTGCGCGCCCTGAAAGCAGAGTATGAGGAGCTGCCCTTCGTACTGGATGTGCAGAAAGCGATGGAGGACGGCGCGCCTCAGCTCCATGAAAAGTACCCGCATAATATCCTGGCCCACACATCTATACGGAACGGGGATTATGAGGCGGCGATCAGAGAGCCGGGGCTTACAAAGGTGGAAGGCTGGTATGAGACGCCCACGGTCCAGCACTGCCATATTGAGAATCCGGTCTGTTACGCCTATATGGAGCAGGGGCGGATCGTAGTCGTGACGTCCACCCAGCTTCCCCATATCTGCCGGCGGATCGTGGGGCAGGCTCTCGGGATCCCCTGGGGGCAGGTAAGAGTCATAAAGCCCTATATTGGCGGCGGGTTTGGGAATAAGCAGGATATCCTTTATGAACCGCTGTGCGCCTACCTCTGTACCCAGGTGGGCGGAAGGACGGTGAAGCTGGATACTTCCCGGGAGGAGACCTTCGTATCTACAAGAGTCCGTCATGCGATCCGGTTCTATATCGTCTCCTATGTACGCCCGGACGGGACGTACGCGGCGAGGAAATTTGAGAGCTTCTCAGACCAGGGGGCGTACGCGTCTCACGGACACAGCATTGCGGCGAAAGGCATGGGATGCTTCCCCCAGTTGTATCCCTGCCCGAATATCGAGGCGGATACATATACTGTTTTTACAAATAAATCGACAGCAGGCGCTATGAGAGGGTATGGGATCCCACAGGCAATGTTTGCCGTGGAGAGCCATACAGAGGATGTGGCGCGCGTGATGGGGATCCCCTCTTATGAATTCCGTATGAAAAATGTCATGCCAAAGGGATATAAGGATTATTTCTCAAAGAATGTAAACTATTATGATTCTTTCAGAGAGTGCATGGAAAAAGGCAGAAAGGATTTTGACTATGACAGAAAGCTGAGAGAATATGCTCATCAGACAGGAGATGTCCGGAAAGGCGTCGGGATGGCAGTCTTCTGGTATAACACCGGGGTATGGCCGATCTCGCTGGAAACGTCCGCATGCCGGATGGTGCTCAATCAGGACGGGAGCATCCAGGTGCAGGTCGGGGAGACGGAGATCGGGCAGGGCGCGGATACAGCGTTCGCGCAGATGGCGGCGGAGACGCTTGGGATCCCATTTGAGATGGTGCATGTGATCTCCACCCAGGATACGGATGTGACTTCTTTCGGGACAGGGGCGTATGCGTCGAGACAGACCTACATGGCGGGGTTCTCCATCCGTCAGACCGGGGAGCTGCTGAAAGAGAAGATCCTGGAGACTGCTCATGAGCTTACAAGGCAGATGAAAGAAAATCTTGATATTGTAAGCGGAAATATTGTCAGAGTGACAGACGGGGAAATCCTGATGACCCTGGGAGAGCTTGCCACAGAGAAACTGTACAGCCTTACAGACAACGGGCATCTGACGGCGGAGAGCAGTTACCAGATCAGGAATAATGCCTATTCTTTCGGGTGCACATTTGCCGAGGTAGAGGTGGATATCCCGGGGTGCAGGGTGGAGGTCAGAGATATCCTGAATGTCCATGACTGTGGGAAGGTCATCAATC
Organism: uncultured Mediterraneibacter sp.; assembly: GCA_944376695.1. Lineage (GTDB taxonomy): Bacteria > Bacillota > Clostridia > Lachnospirales > Lachnospiraceae > Mediterraneibacter. The sequence goes on from CALWDM010000028.1 coordinate 1,759, forward strand.
CGGCCCTCGCGGAAGCACAGGTACACGGCGGCATGAGCATGGCCATCGGATATGCGCTGTCAGAGAAACTCCTGTTTGACGAAAAGACGGGAAGACCGCTTAACAATAATCTGCTGGATTATAAGCTCTCTACGTTTATGGATCACCCGGATCTGAGAGCAGAATTCATCGAGAATCCGGAACCCACGAGCGCGTTCGGGACAAAAGCGCTTGGCGAGCCGCCCACATGCTCGCCTGCGCCGGCGATCCGGAACGCTGTACTCCAGGCAGTGGGTGTGGCGTTCAATGAGATCCCGATGCGGCCTCATCTGCTATTTGAAGAGTTTCAGAAAGCGGGACTGATCTGACAGCGGTTTGAACGGAGCGGTTTGAACGGAGAAGTTTGAGCGGAGAAGTTTGAACAGAGAGGTTTGATCTGAGAGAGGGATCGTTCGGAGGTGAGAGAGAATGTATGATATGAAAGCTTTGTATGAAGCGCGAAGCGTTGAACATGCCATCCGGCTCCTTCAGGAGCATCCGCAGGCCCAGATCATCGCCGGAGGGAGCGATGTGCTGGTACAGATGAGAGAAGGAAAACGGGCGGGAGCCGAGCTGGTGAGCATCTACGGCCTGGAGGAACTGCGCGGCGTGAGTATGGAGAAGGACGGGACGATACGGATCGGCCCCCTTACAAGCTTCTCCCATATTACAAGAGACCCGCTGATCCGGAAATACATCGGAGTCCTGGGCGAGGCGGCAGATTTGGTAGGAGGTCCCCAGATCCGCAATATCGGGACCATAGGAGGAAATATATGCAACGGCGTTACGTCCGCTGACTCTGCCTCCACGCTTTTCGCCTGGGATGCAGTGATCGAGCTGACCGGGCCGGAAGGGGTACGCCGGATCCCGATCCGGGACTTTTACATACGGGCAGGAAAAGTGGACCTTCGCCCCGCGGAGATCCAGACCGGCATCCTGATCCGCAGGGAATCTTATGAAGGGTATCAGGGGCATTATATCAAATATGCGATGAGAAATGCCATGGATATCGCTGCGCTGGGATGCTCTGTAAATGTAAAACTATCGGATGACAGAAAAACATTTACTGATATTCGGATCGCCTATGGAGTGGCAGGACCGGTTCCCATGAGGGCAGTGCATGCGGAGGCAGCTGGAAGAGGACTTCCTGTAACAGAAGACAGGATCGAAAAGATCAGCAGCACTGTCCTCGAAGATGTGACTCCCAGGGACAGCTGGAGGGCAAGTAAGGCGTTCAGGGAGCACATTTCAAAAGTGCTCTGTAAGCGGGCGCTCGCGGAGGCTGTGAAGCGGGCAGAGAGCGGGGCCGCGCAGGAAACGGAACAGGAGGAGAAAGCGGGTATCCGTGATGGTAATATCAGGGGTTGTGCGGATGACAGTGGGGATAATAGCATACAGACCGGAAACAGCCGGTATAAACTGATCCGCTGCCGGATCAACGGTGTGGACCGCGAGGCAGTGGTGGACGTGAGGGCTTCCCTGACAGAGATGCTCCGCAATGACTATTCCCTGACCAGTGTGAAAAAAGGCTGTGAGGTCGGGGAGTGCGGCGCCTGCAATGTGATCATTGACGGCGAGTGCTACAACTCCTGTATCTACCTGGCGGCGTGGGCGGATGGAAAAGAGATCCGTACACTGGAGGGACTGATGGGACCCAACGGCGAGCTGTCGGATATCCAGCAGGCGTTTATAGACGAGGCGGCAGTGCAGTGCGGGTTCTGTACGCCGGGGGTGATCATGAGCGCGGTGGAGATCCTTGAGAGCGGGAAAGAATACACAAGAGATGAGCTGAGAAAACTGCTGTCAGGGCATCTGTGCAGGTGCACGGGGTATGAAAATATCCTGAACGCGGTGGAAAAGACGATGCGAAAGAGGCTGGCAGCTGAAAACAGCGGCTGACATCCGGCATATGCCAGATAGATAAATCAGAGGGAAAAATCATGGACAGACGAAAAGTGCAGGCATGCCTGCCGGATAAACATATTCATCTGATCACTGAGGAGGATGATGCGGCAATCGCCGGGATTATTCGGGAGAATCTGGAAAAATATCACCTGGATATCCCGGGAACGGCGTATTTTGACCCGGAACTGGATCATCTGAGTGGATATTATAACAGCAGGCCGGAGCAGCGAGCGTACTTTATCCTGACGGATGAAGCCGGAAGAGTGATCGGAGGTGTGGGGATCGCGGAATTTCAGGGATGCAGGCATTGTGTGGAGATACAGAAACTGTATCTGGAGACGCATTCCAATCTGAAAGCGGCGATACATATGTATGAGAAATACGGATTCCGGCTTATTGGGCAGCCGCAGACAGTTGTTCATGGTACGATGGACAGATTTTATGTAAAAGATATCAGTGCGGAGAAGATTAAGGGCAGATATGCGAAGAAACATGAGTTTGATGATTGAGCCGGATGCAGATTTTTATCCATTCAGGTAATTATTGAAGAAAGAGGGGAAACCGCAGACCTTATGGCAGAGTCTGCGGTTTCCTGTTATCACATTTATATAGCGTGCGATGTATATTCTCTGAAGATTAAAGATGGATCCTTGTCCCGGTCTTCCCCTGTATCCCGTCTTTTGCTTTTTCGAGCAGGGTGATCAGCGCCTGTCGCCCGGGCCCGGACTCGGCAAATTCTACGGCAGCCTGTACCTTCGGCAGCATGGATCCCGCCGCAAAGTGGCCTTCCTCAATGTATTGTTTTGCCTCGTCTACCGTAATATCCCCGAGCCATTTTTCATTGGGTTTCCCGTAATTGACGGCTGCTTTTTCCACGGCGGTCAGGATGATGAGAAAGTCTGCATCCAGCTCTTTTGCGAGCAGGCAGCTTGCGAAGTCTTTGTCAATGACCGCGCTGGCGCCTTTTAAGTGATTGCCCTGACGGGTGACCGGGATGCCGCCGCCACCGCAGGCGATGACAACGTCTCCGGAGTCTACCATATTTCGGATCGTCCCGATCTCTACGATCTCCCGGGGCTTTGGGGAAGCGACCACGCGGCGGTAGCCGCGCCCTGCGTCTTCCTTCATGATATAGTCATATTTTTCCGCCATCACATCTGCCTGCTCCTTTGTCATAAAGCGGCCGATAGGTTTGGAGGGATGCGCAAATGCCGGATCCTCCGGATCTACCCGGACCTGTGTGATCATGGTCGCTACGGGGATATCCGTGATCCCCCGGTTTAAAAGCTCTTCCCTGAGCGCGTTCTGCAGGTCATAGCCGATGTACGCCTGACTCATGGCAACGCAGACGGACAGCGGTGTGTTCGGCTGCTGGGGATCCTCGTGGGTGAGTGCGATCATGGCATTGTTTACCATACCCACCTGAGGCCCGTTCCCGTGCGCGACAACGACTTCGCAGCCCTCCTCGATCAGGTCCACGATAGCCCGGGAAGTGATCTTCACGGCTTTCATCTGTTCGGGAAGCGTATTGCCGAGGGCGTTCCCTCCCAGGGCAATGACGATACGTTTCTTTCTTTCCATATCAAGCCTCCCGCATTAAGCCTCTTTTACAGCGGCGATCGTCTCTACCTCGCAGAGGACTCCTTTCGGAAGCGTTTTTACCGCAACGCAGGAGCGAGCCGGCTTTCCTGTGAAATACTTTGCATACACTTCGTTAAATGCCGCGAAATCACCCATATCTGCCAGGAAACATGTCGTCTTGACAACATCAGTAAACTCAGCGCCCTGGCTCTCCAGGAGCGCTTTGATATTCTTCATGACCTGCTCTGTCTGCTCCTCGATCGTCGTGCCAACGACTTCCCCAGTCTCCGGGGAGAGCGGGATCTGTCCTGAGAAGAATGCGATCCCGTTCAGGATGATCCCCTGTGAGTACGGTCCGATAGCTGCGGGTGCGTTTTTTGTTTCAACATATTTTAACATGATCGTGATACCTCCTAATTTCTGCTGTGCCTGGGAGCAGGATCCCGGCTGTTGATATATTTTTTTTCGGATTTTATCTGTTTTCAAGATATCTGGTCTCTGTCTGAGAAATCAGTGCTCTTACTTATTTAAAGATCCTCGGCGTGCCTTTCTCTTCCAGCTTTTTGAGAATGTCAGCCGGATCGGCGAATTTTGCAAGGAAGATCATGGCCGCGATGATGTACGGCTTGTAGCTTGCTTCTTTGTACAGAGGGTCTCTGTAACGGTCAAATACGCTTGCGTCAACTTCGCCTTCCCCGCAGCTTACGCCTGTGATGTCAGCGGGCAGGCAGTGCATGTAGAGCGCTTTGCCGTCTTTTGTCGTCTTCATCAGTTCCTCTGTGCAGGCCCAGTCTTTGTGCTGCGCGTTCTGTGCCAGCAGTTCCTGCTCCAGGGCGTTGATGCCGTCGAAGTCGCCGTTTCCGTAAAGCTCGGTGCGTTTCTCCATCGCCGCGAACGGAGCCCAGCTCTTCGGGTAAACGATGTCAGCGTCTTTAAACGCCTCTGCCATGCTGTTCGTCTTTGTGAATGTACCGCCGGATTTCTTTGCGTTTTCCGCAGCCACAGCCTCGACCTCCGGGAAGACTTCGTAGCCTTCCGGATGCGCCAGCACAACGTCCATTCCGAAACGGGTCATCAGGCCGATGATGCCCTGGGGAACGGAGAGCGGCTTGCCGTAGGAAGGAGAATAAGCCCATGTCATCGCAATCTTTTTGCCCTTTAAGTTCTCTACGCCGCCGAACTCGTGGATGATGTGCAGCATATCAGCCATTGCCTGCGTCGGGTGGTCGATGTCGCACTGCAGGTTCACAAGCGTCGGCTTCTGCTCAAGGATGCCATCTTTGTTGCCCTGGGTTACAGCGTCAACGACTTCGTGCATATATTTATTTCCCTTGCCGATGTACATATCGTCGCGGATCCCGATGACGTCTGCCATAAAGGAGATCATGTTCGCGGTCTCGCGTACCGTCTCACCGTGTGCAACCTGTGATTTGCCCTCGTCCAGATCCTGCACTTCAAGCCCTAACAGGTTGCAGGCAGAAGCGAAAGAGAAGCGGGTGCGCGTGGAGTTGTCGCGGAAAAGAGAAATTCCCAGACCGCTCTCAAATACCTTTGTGGAAATGTTATTCTCTCGCATAAAGCGCAGGGCGTCAGCGACTGTGAAAACCGCCTCCAGTTCGTCGTCCGTCTTCTCCCATGTCAGGAAAAAGTCCCCGTTGTACATATCCTTAAAGTTCAGGGCATTCAGCTTGTCAATGTAATCCTGTAAAGTTTTCATGTTGTTTATCCTCCTTGAATATTGAAATAAAAAATTTTATAGTATGCGGACGAAAATCCGTTTCTGTGTCCTTCATTCTGAGGCTTCGCTCTACCTCGGCTGCACATGTCTTCATTTGAAAGATGCGCGCTTTTCCATTAAACTTCCGCCTGCATTTTTCCTTTACGGCGGATGAACCTAGAGAGGCGGCGTGTGTGTCCGGAGCGGAAGTCCAAGTGGAGCGGCGGAGAATCCATCCCAGAGCCGTTAGGGCGCGGGGCGGAGCCGCACTCGGCGAACGCTCCGCACCCTTACGGATCTGTGGATTAGTCGCAGCCGCGGGAACGTTGGAGCGAAGGACATACACGCTGACTCTCGGATGGTCTACTCGCAGTAAATCCCGGGCAGTGCCGCGTACACAGCCGCGCATGTGACGAGGTCCTGTTTCCATGTTTTTTCGTTCGGCGCGTGTGCCTGCGCTTCCGCGCCCGGTCCGAATCCGATGCAGGGGATGCCGTTTCTTCCCATGATGGATACGCCGTTTGTGGAGAAGGTCCACTTGTCAGTCAGCGGGCGGCTCTGGCGCATTTCCAGTGTCTCCTCCGCTCCGATCCTCTTGTCCCCGTAGAGAGAGGTGTATGCTTTTTCAAGAGCCTTTGTCACCTTGTGGTCCTTCGGGATCGCCCATGTCGGGAAGTAGCACTCGATCTCATAGACGCATCCAGTGTAGGACGGGCGGTCATAGTTGTACATGGAAACCACAACGTCATCGCCGTATTTCTTCACGCTCGGGAGCGCGCGGATCTCATCCAGGCAGCTCTCCCATGTCTCGCCGAATGTCATGCGGCGGTCAAGGGATACTGCGCAGGAATCAGCGACCGCGCATCGGCTTGGTGATGTGTAGAAGATCTGTGATACTGTGACAGTACCGCGCCCGAGGAATCTTGCCTCCTCCCAGTCCGGGTTGTATTTCGGGTTGAGCATTTTTACGAGCCCTTTGATCTCGGTCCCGTCTGCGTCGTCGTTTTCGTTGAGCGCGCGCACATCCTGAAGAATGTCGGCCATCTTGTAGATCGCGTTGTCCCCGCGCTCCGGGGCGGAGCCGTGGCAGGACACGCCTTTGACGTCGATGCGGATCTCCATGCGCCCTCTCTGTCCGCGGTAGATACCGCCGTCTGTTGGCTCTGTGGACACGACGAATTCCGGGCGGATCTTATCTTCGTTTATGATGTACTGCCAGCACAGGCCGTCGCAGTCTTCCTCCTGGACGGTTCCCACGACCATGATCTTACATCCCTCGGGGATCAGATCCATGTCCTTCATGATGCGTGCGCCGTACACAGCGGATACAATACCGCCGCACTGGTCGGACACGCCGCGCCCGCCGATCTCAGTCTCGTTCTCATATCCTTCGTATGGATCAAAGGTCCAGTTAGCGATATTGCCGATGCCTACGGTGTCGATATGCGCATCGTATGCGAGGATCCTGTCGCCTGCGCCCATATAGCCGATCACATTCCCCTGGGGATCGATCACAACCTCATCGAAGTCCAGCTTTTTCATCTCTGCGGCGATCGTGTCGATGTGCGCTTTTTCGTCGCAGCTCTCGCCCGGGTTTCTGACGATGGCGCGCAGGAAGGCGGTCATGTCCGCCTGATAACTCTGCGCTGCTTCTTTGATCTTGTTAAAATCCATAGTTTTCTCTCTCCTTTTCCGATTTGAAAATATTCTCAAAGTTTTTTATCTGTCATTTCCGCCCCAGACGATGGATTCATATCTCTCCGGGTCCGTGTCGCCTTCTGTGGAGAAGAGCAGGACTCTGGAGTTTTTATCCAGACCCAGGTGATCCCTGAGCGGTTCATACTCGTCCATTGTCATGATGCACGCAAGCGTTCCAAAGGGAGCGGCTCCGGATTCGCCGGAAGTGACCGGCTGGTCGCCTTTGACCGGGGCTGCCAGCATACGCATTCCCAACGCTGCCACCCAGTCAGGGGATGCGATAAATGTATCGGCGTGGTTTTTCAGGATATCCCAGGAGATCGTGTTGGGCTCTCCGCAGGCAAGCCCTGCCATGATGGTGACCATGTCGCCGTCCACGATGCGGATATTACCGTCTCCCGCGCAGGCTCCTTTGTACAGACAGGCCGCGGCCGCTGCCTCTACGACTACGACCTTCGGCGGGTTCGCGGGATACCGGTTTGCGAAATATCCCTGGACAGCGCCTGCAAGAGAACCGACGCCTGCCTGTATGAATACATGGGTCGGACGTTCGCATCCGTAATCGTGGAGCTGTTCGTCCGCTTCCATTGCCATAGTGCCGTACCCCTGCATGATCCAGGACGGGATCTCTTCGTAGCCGTCCCATGCGGTATCCTGCACCATGACGCCGTTCTCTGTCTTTTCTGCCATGGCGTTCGCCATGCGTACGCATTCATCGTAATTGTAATCCTCGATCGTTGCCTGAGCCCCTTCGGCAAGAATGTTGTTCAGCCTTGTCTGCGTGGTGCCCTTCGGCATGAGGACAACCGCCTTCTGTCCCAGCTTGTTTGCCGCCCAGGCGACCCCGCGCCCGTGGTTGCCGTCTGTCGCGGTGAAAAAGGTTGCCTGGCCGAATTCCTTTCTGAGCTCTTCAGAAGTGAGCACATTATATGGAAGCTCCGACACGTCTTTCCCGGTCTGTTTTGCTATGTACCGCGCCATGGCAAAAGAACCGCCCAGCACTTTGAAGGCATTGAGCCCGAAACGGTAGGACTCATCCTTGACGTAAACTTCCTTCAGGCCGAGACGGGATGCTATCCGGTCCAGTTTCGCCAGGGGAGTGACGCTGTACTGGGGAAAACTCTCGTGAAAGGCGCGCGCCTTCCTGACCTCGTCCAGCCCCATGAGGGGGAGATTGGAATCTTCGGTTTTCGGCATTTTGTTGACTGCCCATTTGATCGTATCCATTGAGGAACCTCCTTAAAAATGATTGCTTTGTCATGTTCATCCTTTGTCCATGTAGCTGTACAATGTAAATTTTGATATTCCCAGCAGGGAGGATACTTTGTCGCCGGATTTGGTGATGAGGAATGCCCCGGCGTTGTTCAGGTACTGCACCACAGCCGTTTTGTCATCCTTATTCATAAGCGCCACCGGCTTCCCTACTTTCGCGATGGCCTGCTCGATGAGCAGATCCAAAAGCTCGGTCACATTATGGGTGATCGTCTGGGGCGCGTCTGTCGGGCCGTTTTCTGCGCTGCTCTCAGGCTCTGTCTGCACCAGGCTGTGGACCGCGTTTTCTGCGGCGAGCAGGGCGGTGATGTCGTAATTGATGGAAAAGATATAAGCCACCTTTCCATTGTCATCCCGGATGTAGAGCGTGCTGGATTTTAAGATCCGCCCGTCCTCTGTCCTGGTGAGATAGGCGAGCCTGTCTTTGACCTTCGCGGGATCTGAGCGGAGCGTCTCCAGTACGATCCCTGACGGCCCGTCGCCGGCGTGACGGTTGGATACGTGCCCGTTCTCAATATATACGATGGATTTATCCAGGTTTTTCTTTGTCAGATCGTGGATGACCACTTCGCAGGAACTGCCGAACTGGGCTGTGAGCCCGTGCGCGAGCTGTTTTAAAAATCCGAGTTTCTGAACCATGTTTTCACCTGCCTTTTTCATTGTGTGAACCAGCGGGAAAATGTGTTTTGATGTGTGTTTCTAAACCCATCATAGCATAAAAAAAATGAGAGTCAATAGTTTTTCTAAAAAATTTTTAGGTAACCTAAAAAATAATTAGAATTTTTGTTGCAATTATATATATTTGATGGTATTCTATAAGAGGAAAAGCATATTTATATGCGAAGTGCACAGAAATTTGGGAGAGCGTGCCTTTGAAGATGTGTGTAAAATAAATAAAAAAGGAGAAGAAATGATGCTGGTTTTAGGTAATGGAAGAGTGGTTACAAGAGACGCCTCATGTCCGTTCATCGAAGACGGCGCGGTCGCGGTCGAGGGCACGAAGATCCGCCGGGTCGGGAAGACGCAGGATATCAGAACGGCATTTCCTGACGCGGAGTATATCGATGCAGAAGGCGGTCTGATCATGCCTGCTTTTATCAACGTACATGAGCATATCTACAGTTCGTTTGCAAGAGGGCTTTCCATAAAGGGATACGATCCCAAGGGATTCCTTGATATCCTGGACGGAATGTGGTGGACCATCGACCGGAATCTCACGCTTCACGATACATACTTAAGCGCCATGGCGACTTATGTGGACTGTATCAAAAACGGGGTGACCACCGTCTTTGACCATCACGCAAGTTTCGGCTCGGTCGGCGGCTCCCTGTTTGAGATCGAAAAGGCGGCGAAGGAGACGGGAGTCAGATCCTGCCTCTGCTACGAGATTTCAGACCGGGACGGCAGGGACAAGGCGCGGGCGTCCGTGATGGAGAACGCGGAGTTCCTCCGGCACGTCCTCAAAGATGAGAGCGGGATGATAGCGGGCATGATGGGTATGCACGCGCAGTTTACGATCTCGGACGAGACCTTTGAACTGGCGGCCGCGAACAAGCCCGATGAAGTGGGATACCACATCCATGTGGCAGAGGGGATCGAGGATCTCCACCACTGTCTGAAGCATTACGGGAAGCGGATCGCGGACCGTCTGATGGATCACGGGATCCTGGGAGAGAAGACGCTGCTCGGGCACTGCATCTACATCAATCCCCACGAGATGGACCTGATCAAAGAGACAGACACCATGGTCGTACATAACCCGGAGTCCAATATGGGCAATGCGTGCGGCTGCCCGCCCACTATGGAGCTGGTGCACAGAGGGATCCTGACCGGGCTTGGGACAGACGGATATACCCATGACATGATGGAGTCCTTTAAGGCGGCGAACGTACTGCACAAACACCATCTCTGCGATCCCAGCGCGGCATGGTCGGAGGTCCCGCAGATGCTCTTTGAGAATAATGCAAAGATCGCGGGCAGGTACTTTGAGCCGGAACTGGGCGTGCTGAAAGAGGGCGCGGCAGGAGACGTGATCATCGTGGCGTACGATCCGCTGACCCCGATAAATGAGAGCAATATCAACGGTCATCTCGTGTTCGGGGTGACTGGGCATGACGTAGTGACGACCGTCGCCAACGGCAGGGTCCTGATGAAAGACCGGAGACTGACGCAGATCGATGAGGCAAAGGTCATGGCAGACTGCCGTCAGGCAGCGGCGGAGCTGGCGTCCAGGATCAACAGCAGATAAGGCCGGGAAGAAAGGTCAAGGCCAGGAAGAAGGGCCAGGGGTCAAGGTCTGGATCAAAGACACAAATAATAATGAAAGGAAGGGCCCGGCATTGTATCTGCCGGGGGCAATATTGGGTGAATAAAAATGAGTGATACAAAACTGAAACGTGATAATTCACAGTTATTTAAATGGGACGGGAAACCGTCGATGGGACAGGTGCTCCCCCTGGCGGCGCAGCATGTGCTGGCCGCGGTCGTGGGATGCGTGACGCCGGCGATCCTGGTCGCCAACGCGGCGAACAATGCGGGAGGCAATGTGGATATGGGGCTGCTGATCCAGGTGTCCCTTGTGTTTGCGGCGCTCTCCACACTTTTACAGCTGTATGCGCAGAAGATCAAACTGGGAAGCGGCCTGCCGGTCATCATCGGCGTCAGCTTTGCATATGTGCCGACCATGACAGCCATCGCCGCCCAGGCGAAAGACGTCAATACCATATTCGGCGCTATGATCATCGGCGGCGTTGTGGCGGTCCTTGTGGGGCTGTTTATCCGTCAGATCAGGAAGGTATTCCCGCCCCTTGTAATCGGGACTGTGATCCTGGCCATCGGGCTTTCGCTTTACAGCACCGCAGTCAACTACATGGCAGGAAACTCTTCCAATACATACGAACTGATCGTGGAGCAGCAGGGGAAAACAGCGGCTCTCGTATACGGCTCCTGGCAGAACTGGCTGGTGGCGTTCATCACGCTGGGTATTGTAGTCCTTCTGAACCATTACGGCAAAGGGCTCTTTAAGCTGGCGTCGATCCTGATCGGTCTCCTCTGCGGGTATGTGGTGGCGCTCTGCTTCGGGATGGTAGACTTCTCCGCCCTCTCCTCCGCGGGATGGTTTCAGGTGCCGATGCCGCTGGCATTCGGGCTGAAATTCGACATCTCGGCGATTCTGCCTCTGGCGATCCTGTTCCTTGTCAACTCGATCCAGGCCATGGGCGATTTCTCCGCCACGACCACAGGCGGCATGGACCGTCTCCCCACGGACGATGAGCTGAACGGCGGTATCATCGGGTACGGAGTCAGCAATATGGCGGGCGCGCTGTTCGGATGCCCGCCGACGGCGACATACAGCCAGAATGTTGGTATCGTAGGCTCTACAAGAGTTGTGGCAAGAAGAGTCTTTGCCGTGGCGGCGGCGATCCTTCTCGTAGCCGGGCTGATCCCGAAGTTTTCCGCCCTGCTGCGGACGATCCCGCAGTGCGTGCTCGGCGGCGCGGTTGCCTCCGTATTCGCGTCCATCGCCATGACCGGCATCAAGCTGCTCGTCACAGAGAAGCTGACTTACCGCAATACGACAGTGGCAGGGCTTTCCATTGCCATCGGCATGGGCGTATCCTTAAGCGACGGATGCTTAAACCAGATGACACAGAGCATCCACAGCGCTCTGAACATGAGCATGAGTCTGGAGAGCTTCCAGTCGATTATCAACAACACCTTTGCCTCCTCTCCGGTAGTGCTGGCCACCATCTTCGCTGTGCTCCTGAACCTGATCCTGCCAAAGGACAAACCGGACGCAGCGGCATAACCTGATTTTCTGATACAGGAGGAACGATATGAGTGATATGATGAGACCAATGTCATTTGCCCGGCTCCTTGACTGGACACTGACAGAACATAAAAAATACGGGACTGTCTTCGGAGCCCGCCACGCGTACCGCGCAGATGAGAAATACGCAAGGTCGATCTTCGGGCGGAGGCTGGAGACGCCCATCGGTCCCGCGGCGGGACCCCACACCCAGCTTGCCCAGAATCTCGTGGCGGCATATTACACGGGCAGCCGTTTCTTTGAGCTGAAGACCGTACAGGTCATGGACGGGGCGGAGCTGTCCGCCTGCGTGAACAAGCCGTGCATCAAGGCGGACGACGAGTGCTATAACTGCGAGTGGTCCACCGAGCTGTATGTGCCTCAGGCAATGGAAGAGTACATCAAGGCATGGTTCCTTTGCAAGATCGCGGCAAAGGAATTCGGACTCGGGAGTATGGACGGATTCCAGTTTAACATCAGCGTGGGCTACGATCTGGCAGGCATCCAGTCCGAAAAGATCGACAACTTCTTAAATACGATGAAGCACGCTCAGGATTCGGAGATATTTAAATCCTGCCGGGCATATCTTCTGGAGCATGCGGATCTGTTTGAGCGTGTGACAAAAGAGGATATCGAAAGTATTTCCGGCGGCATCTGCAATTCCGTGACCATCTCCACGCTCCACGGATGTCCGCCCCAGGAGATCGAGCGGATCGCCATGTACCTGATCACGGAGAAAGGATTCCACACGTTTATCAAGTGCAATCCGACCCTTCTGGGATATGAGTTCGCGAGAAAGACCATGAACGAAATGGGATACGACTATGTGGCGTTCGGAGATTTCCACTTTAAGGACGACCTGCAGTGGGAGGACGCTGTCCCCATGCTGGACCGGCTGAGGAAAGTCTGTCAGGAGAGGGAGCTGGAGTTCGGCGTAAAGATCACGAACACCTTCCCCGTAGATGTGAAGCAGAACGAGCTCCCAAGCCAGGAAATGTATATGTCAGGGAAGTCCCTGTATCCGCTTTCCATCTCTCTTGCGGCAAAGCTGGCCAAGGAATTTGACGGAAAACTGCGGATCTCCTACTCAGGCGGCGCGGATTACCACAATATCAAAGGAATCGTGGACGCCGGGATCTGGCCGGTCACCGTGGCTACCACACTGCTCAAACCCGGCGGATATGACCGGACCGCACAGATGGCGGCGCTCCTGGAGAAAGAGAACGATGTGTTTACAGGGGTCAGCGCGGAAAAGACGGCGCAGCTGGCGGCGGACGCGAAGGTAAGCCCCTATCATGTAAAGGCGGTGAAGCCGCTGCCGTCGAGAAAGATGAAGAAACAGGTGCCGCTCCTGGACTGCTTTACCGCTCCGTGCAAAGAGGGATGCCCTATCCACCAGGATATCCCGGCGTACCTTCAGCTTGTAAAGGCAGGAAAATACGAAGAGGCGCTGACAGTGATCACGGAGAAGAACCCGCTCCCGTTCATCACGGGAACCATCTGCGCCCATCCGTGTATGGGAAAATGTACCCGCAATTTCTATGAGGATTCTGTACATATCCGTGAGATGAAAAAAATCGCGGCTGAGAACGGCTATGACGCTCTGATCGGAAAAATCACAGCTCCGGCTGTGACAAGACCCGGAAAGGCAGCGGTAGTCGGAGGAGGGCCAGCAGGAATGGCGGCTGCTTATTTCCTGAGAAGAGCGGGAATGGAAGTGACGCTGTTTGAGAAGAGCGGCGCCCTGGGCGGCGTGGCGCGTCATGTGATCCCGGGCTTCCGTATCCCGGAGAGCGCCATTGACAAGGACGCGGCGCTCCTTGAGAAGCTGGGCGTGAACATTTATCTGAATTCAGAGATCACAGAGATTAAGATGCTGAAAAATGCAGGGTACACGGCAGTGATTCTTGCAGTGGGTGCTTCTGAGCCGGGCAGGCTGAAGCTGGAAAAAGGCGATCCGGTCAATGCGCTTGAGTTCCTGGCCGACTTTAAGGCAAAAGACGGGAACCTGGATATCGGGAAAAATGTGGTAGTCATCGGCGGAGGGAACACTGCCATGGATACCGCAAGGGCAGCGAAACGCACGAAAGGCGTGGAGCATGTGTACCTTGTATACAGAAGGACCAAAAGGTACATGCCGGCGGACGAGGAAGAACTGGAGATGGCGGTGGAAGACGGCGTAGAGTTCATGGAACTGCTTGCCCCGGTGAAAGCAGAAAACGGCAGGCTCCTCTGCAAAGTGATGAAGCTGGGCGATTATGACGCGTCCGGCCGGAGAGGCGTCGTTGAGACAGAAGAAGAAAAAGAGATCCCGGCGGACACGGTCATCGCTGCAGTGGGAGAGAAAGTTCCCACAGAGTTCTATGAGGCGAACGGCATCCATGTAAATGATAGAGGCCGCGCCCTTGTGAATGAAGAGACGTGCGAGACGAATCTTGAAGGCGTCTATGCAGTGGGCGACGGGCTCGGCGGCCCGGCCACTGTCGTGGAAGGGATCCGGGACGGGTGCAAAGCGGCGGAGGCAGTCATCGGAGAAAGCCTGGCAGAGGAGATTGTTTCACAGACAGACGAAGAAACCGTGTATAATAGAAGAGGAAACCTTGCCGACGCTGTCGAGGACAGAGAGGAGAGCGGACGGTGCCTCGGCTGTGAGGGTATCTGCGAGAACTGCGTGGAAGTATGCCCCAACCGGGCGAACATCTCCATCCGTGTCCCGGGCATGGAGGAGCACCAGATCATCCACGTGGACTACATGTGCAATGAGTGTGGAAACTGTAAGAGCTTCTGTCCGTACGACAGCGCTCCGTACCTGGATAAATTTACCCTGTTCGCTGATGAAAGGGACATGGAAGACAGCAAAAACCAGGGCTTCACGGTGCTTGACCGGGAAGCGGTGAAGTGTAAGGTAAGGTTCTTCGGAGATACTTATATGTGGACAAAAGGGGAAGAGACGAGGATCCCGGAAGGGCTGCAGAGACTGATGGAGGCAGTGTGCAGGGATTACGGATATCTCCTGAGAGACTAGAAACAAATGCCGGTCTGGCGGCGCCATCTTTCCCGGGGCGCAGCCGGGCCGGGAACTTACAGAAAGAAGGGGTCAGTGATGAAACGGTTATTCAAGGGCGGTACAGTTGTCAGCGGAGATGGGATGAGAAAGGTGGATCTTCTTGTAAAAGGGGAAAAGATCCTCGCAGTGGGCGAGAATCTGGAGTTCAGTGACGCAGAGGTCGTGGATGTGAGCGGGAAGCTCCTTTTCCCGGGATTTATCGACGCCCATACGCATATGGCGCTGGAAGTGAGCAATACAGTGACCGCAGATAAGTTTGACACAGGGACAAAGGCGGAGCTGGCGGGGGGAACGACCTGCATCATTGACTATGCCACCCAGTATCCGGGGGAGAGCCTGCGGCAGGCGCTTAACAACTGGCACGAAAAAGCGGACGGGGAGTCTTCCTGCGATTATGCCTTCCATCTGGCGCTCACGGACTGGAATGAAGAGGTCAGCCGGGAGCTGGAAGAGATCGTGGCAAAGGAGACCATGTCCTTTAAGCTGTATATGACTTATGACACTATGGTGGACGATGAGACGATGTATGAGATCCTGTCCCGGTTAAAGGAACTGGGCGGGATCGCGGGAGTCCACTGTGAGAATGACGGGATCATCAGGGCAAGGATGAAAGAAGTGGAGAAGAAAAAAGGGGACAGAAAGGACGTCTCCGATTATCCGTGGACCCGCCCCAAAGAGGCGGAGGCAGAAGCGGTCTCCCGGCTGTTAAAGATCGCGAAATGCGTGGATACCCCTGTCATCGTGGTGCACTTAAGTACAGCCGCAGGGTACCGGGAGATCTTAAAAGCCAGGGAAGCGGGGCAGACCGTCTATGTGGAGACATGTCCTCAGTATCTTGTGATGGATGATGAGAAATATTCCCTTCCCGCGGAAGAGGCAAGGCGCTATATGATCGCGCCTCCGCTGAGGAAGAAAAAGAACCAGGAGACGCTCTGGCAGGCGCTGAAGGAAGGCAGGATCCAGACCATCGCCACAGATCACTGCAGCTTTACAAAAGAGCAGAAGGCGGCAGGGGCAGAGGATTTTGCGAAGACACCCTGCGGAATGCCCGGGGCGGAGGAGCGCCCGGCGCTGATCTGGCAGTTCGGGGTCAATGAGAAGAGGATCACACCGGAGCAGATGTGCATCTGCCTGTCGGAAAATCCGGCGAAGCTCTACCATCTCTATCCGTGGAAAGGCGCGCTCATCCCTGGAGCGGACGCGGATATCGTCGTGTGGGACCCGGATACAGAGTGGACGCTGAGCGCGGAAGACCAGCAGTCAGCCTGTGATTACTGCCCCATGGAAGGGACAGCGATCCGGGGCAGGGCAGAGCAGGTATATCTGAGAGGAACGCTGGCGGCGGAGAACGGGAAGATCCTTGCGGAAAAGACCGGAACATATGTCCGCCACGGTGCAGAATAATATGATATGGATTTACAGAGAAAACCGATTGTGTGAAATTCCCTCTCTGGCAGATGCGCTGGGGATTTCGGGCGCGCAGAAGGGATGTCCTGCGGCTTCTGCCGCGGGAGCGTCGGGATCCCCTGGATGCCGATGCTCTGCCCGATGTCCGGTGGTCTGCGTCGTGGGCGCGGGTGGAAAGACGACGACTCTGCACAGGCTGGCAGCGGAATTTGTCCGGCAGGGGCAGCAGGCTGTGGTCACGACCAGCACTCATATTCTGGAGGAAGACGAGCCGTATTTTCTGAGGGCAGCGGCCGGAGAGAGTCTGACAGACCAGCAGCTGCGGGAAGCTGCCAGGGCTTTTGCGGATCAGGTCAGGGAAAAGTTAGACCGTTTCGGACAGGTGTGGACGGGCTCGCCCGCTCCGGGCGGGAAGCTCTGCGGCCTGCCGGGAGCGTTTCTGGAACAGCTCCGGGGACTGGGCGTCCCGGTATTGATCGAGGCGGACGGAGCCCGGAAAATGCCGCTGAAAGTTCCGGCGGGACACGAGCCTGTGATCCATCCCCGGACGACCCATGTGCTGAGCGTGTACGGGCTGGACGCAGTAGGAGAAAAGCTGGAAACCGTCTGCTTTCGAAAAGAGCAGGCAGAGAAGATCCTGAAAAAAAACGGGACAGAGCCCGTCACTGCAGAGGATATCGCTCTTCTCGCCGCATCCCCGGAGGCAGGGAGAAAAGGCTGCCCGGAACAGGCGGGATACACGGTTGTTTTAAATAAGGCGGACAGCGCCGGGAAAAGGGAAACAGCGCTGAATATATGCAGGCTGCTGAATGACAGGGGGATCGGCAGGGTGGTCGTCACCTCGCATATGGACGTCAGGAAGAAATAAATAAAACAAGCAATAAATGAATCAAGCAGGAAATGAAGATCAACGGATAATTTCACGGAAGGCAGGACAGACAGCATGAAGATACTGATCAAAGGAGCCGGCGACCTTGCCACGGGGATCGCTTCCCGGCTTTACGGAGCGGGGCACCGGATCCTGATGGCGGAAATCGCAGAACCTCTTACAGTCCGGCGGACAGTGGCCCTGTCAAGGGCGGTCTATGAGGGATGCGCGGAAGTGGAGGAGATGAGAGCATTCCGGGCGGATTCGCAGGAAGAAGCCGCTGAGGTTTTATGCCGGGGGGATATCCCGGTGATAGTGGATCCAGAGGCCAAGTGCCGGAGATGGTACGAGCCGGATGTGATCGTGGACGCGATCCTGGCAAAGAAAAATCTCGGGACAGAGATCACGGACGCTCCCTTTGTCATTGGAGTGGGACCGGGCTTTACTGCCGGAAATGACTGCCACTGTGTGGTGGAGACGAAGAGGGGGCATACACTGGGAAATGTGATCTGGCAGGGCAGCGCGATCCCAAACACCGGAGTGCCGGGCAATGTGGGCGGCTATACCATTGAGCGGCTGATCCGGGCGTCAGCAGCGGGAAAGATCGAGCCCAGGGTCAAAATAGGCGACTTTGTGGAAGCCGGACAGGTCGTCGCAGTCACAGGCGGGGAGCCGGTATACGCGCAGATGAGCGGGATCGTCAGAGGCATGCTTCAGGAAGGCGCGGCTGTCACAGAAAATCTGAAGATCGGCGATATTGACGCAAGGGCAGAGATTTCCCACTGCTATACGATCTCCGATAAGGCGAGAGCCATCGGCGGCGGAGTGCTGGAGGCGGTGGACAGATTCGCATTGATGCAGGGCAGATATGCCATCGTCATACTCGCTGCGGGAGCAGGGACGAGGTTCGGAGGAGATAAGCTCCGCGCGCTGGTCCGGGGGAAGCCTCTCTATGAACATATGCTGGAAAAGGCGGAGGCATTTTCCTCTTTTCCATCGTTTATCGTGACCGGTGATGAACAGATCGCCAAAGCTGCGGAAAAAAGAGGAATCACAGCCGTGCAGAACAGCGCTCCGGAGAAGGGGATCTCCCTGTCGCTCCGCCTGGGACTGGAGGCGGCGCGGGAAGCGTTTGCCGGTCAGGGAAGAGAAGACCGCCTGCAGGGCATCCTGTTTTCGGTCTGCGACCAGCCGGGGATCGGGACTGCCACCATGCAGAGGATCTTTAACACAGCGGCCCTGCACCCGGGAAGCATCATATGCGCGGGACGGTCCGGGAAAACAGGAAATCCGGTCCTGTGGGACAGGAGATACTTCCCCGGGCTGGCGGAGCTTACAGGAGATGTGGGCGGCCGGCAGATCATGGACAGCCACAGAGAGCAGATCAGGATCGTGGAGGCAGAGGCGGAAGAGTTGATCGATGTGGACCGGCGGGAAGATTTAAGGAGTCTATGAAAGGAAGAAGACTTATGATCAAGGTTCTGGTAAATGGAAAAACATACGAGGCGGAAAAAGATAAAAAACTGATGCGGTTCCTCCGGGACGACCTGCACCTGACCTCTGTAAAAGACGGATGCAGCCAGGGCGCCTGCGGAACCTGCACCGTGCTGGCGGACGGGAAGGCGACCCGCGCCTGCATCCCCATGCTCTCAAAGGTCGAGGGAAAAGAGATCGTCACGGTAGAAGGATTAAGTGAGCGGGAGAAAGAAGTCTATTCTTACGCTTTTGCCACGGCAGGGGCAGTGCAGTGCGGATTCTGCATCCCGGGCATGGTCATGTGCGCGAAAGGGCTGATCGATAAAAATCCCGACCCCACCCGGCTGGAAGTGGTGGCTGCGATCCGGAATAATATCTGCCGGTGCACAGGGTATAAAAAGATCATAGAAGGGATCCTTTTAAGCGCAAAGATCTTCCGCGAGGATCTCCCGGTGCATGAGGAGAGCGGGCAGGTCAGTGTAGGTCAGGCGATCCAGAGGATCGACGCGAAGGAAAAGGTGCTGGGTACCGGCGAATATCCCGATGATATTTATCTCGACGGCATGGTCTACGGGAGCGCGGTGCGCTCTGAATACCCACGGGCAAAGGTGCTGGCCATCCATCCGGAAGAAGCGCTTGCCCTGGACGGGGTCATCGGCGTGTACACAGCGGACGATATCCCGGGAGAGGTCAAGGTGGGACATCTGAAACATGACTGGGATACTATGATCCCGGTGGGGAAGGTGACCCATTATCTGGGCGATGCGATCTGCCTTGTCGTGGCAGAAAATCAGGACATCCTGGAGCAGGCAAAGCTGAAAGTAAAAGTGGATTATGAAGTGCTGGACCCGGTGCTGGATCCCTTTGAGGCGATGAAGCCGGACGCGCCCCTTGTCCATGCGGACGGGAATATCCTTGCGCACGAACATCTTGTGCGGGGGGATGCGGACAAAGTGATCGCGGAGTCAAAATATAAAGTGACCACGCATTATGAGACGCCCTGGACAGAGCATGCGTTCCTGGAGCCGGAGTGCGCGGTGGCAATGCCCTTTGACGACGGTGTGTTTATCTATTCTTCGGATCAGGGTACTTACGATACCCAGCACGAGTGCTGCATCATGCTGGGACTGCCGCCGGAGAAGGTGATCGTGGAAAACAAGCTGGTGGGCGGCGGATTCGGAGGAAAGGAAGACGTGTCCGTGCAGCACCACGCGGCGCTGCTCGCCTATCTGACAAAGCGGATCGTGAAGGTGAAGCTGTCCCGCCAAGAGAGTATCGTCGTGCATCCGAAACGCCATCCCATGTGGATGGACATTACCACGGCATGCGATGAGAACGGCTATCTGACTGCCATGAAGGCAGTGGTCGTATCCGACACAGGGGCATATGCTTCCCTGGGCGGGCCGGTTCTCCAGAGGGCCTGCACCCATGCCGCGGGACCGTATAATTTCCAGGTCATTGACATTGACGGCAAGGCAGTGTATACAAACAACCCGCCTGCGGGGGCCTTCCGGGGCTTCGGGGTGACACAGACCTGTTTCGGATCAGAGCGGAACCTGGATCTTCTGGCGGAAAAAGTCGGCATCTCGCCGTGGGAGATCCGCTACCGCAATGCCATACGTCCGGGGCAGGTACTCCCCAACGGGCAGATCGCAGACGCGTCCACCGGGGTGGCGGAGACGCTGGAGGCGGTGAAAGAAGTCTATGAGAGCGAGCCTTACGCGGGCATTGCATGCGCCATGAAAAACGCAGGCGTGGGCGTGGGACTTCCCGACTGGGGGCGCTGCAGGCTTCTTGTGAAAGACGGAAAAGTAGAGATCCATGCGGGGGCGTCCTGCATCGGGCAGGGACTTGGGACCGTGCTGACCCAGGTCGTGTCCGAGACGACCGGGTTCGGCATTGACAGGATCGTGTACTGCCGTCCCAACACGGCGAACTCCCCGGACTCGGGGACCACGTCCGGTTCCAGGCAGACGCTGATCACAGGCGAGGCGGCAAAGCGCGCCTGCGAGAAACTCATGGAAGACTTAAAAGACAGCAGCCTGGAGGAACTGGAAGGCAGAGATTATGTGGGAGAATACCTCGCTAAGACAGACAAGATGGGAAGCGATGTGCCGAATCCGGTATCCCATGTGGCTTACGGATACGCGACACAGGTCTGTGTGTTGAACGAAGACGGAACCATTAAAAAAGTGGTTGCGGCGCATGACGTCGGAAAAGCGGTAAACCCCGTCAGCGTGGAAGGGCAGATCGAGGGCGGCGTGGTCATGAGTTTGGGGTATGCCCTCACAGAGCAGTATGAGATCAAAGACGGGTATCCGGTATCGCGCTACGGTACGCTTGGGCTTTTCAAGGCAGATAAGACGCCGGATGTGGAGCCGATCATCGTAGAGAAGCCCGGCGTGGATGTGGGATACGGCGCCATCGGTATCGGGGAGATCACATCTATCCCAACTGCGCCCGCAGTGGCAGGGGCATATTACAAATGGAACGGGAAATTCCAGACAAAGCTCCCTCTGACAGATACGCCCTATGAGAGAAAGAAGAAAGCGGTGAAATAGCCCATGGCAGGACAGAACGGGACAGAAAAGAACATCCGCCCCAGACTTAAGGTACAGCTTGTGGGCACAGAGCCTTTCTTCGGGCCGGGGGTCAAGACGCTCCTGGAGTGTATCCGCGGGGAAGGATCAGTCCGCGATGCCTGTGAGAAGATGGGGCTCTCTTACAGCAAAGGCAGGAAGATGCTGGAGCGGGCGGAAAGAGAGCTGGGATATACCATCGTTGAGCGCAGCCCCGGGGGAAAGAACGGGGGCAGCGCCAGAGTCAGCGAGGAGGGCATGAGGCTGCTCTCCAGGTATGAACGATTTGAGAAAGAACTGACCGAACTGGCAGAGGAAAAGTACAGAGAAATCTTTCTCTAGTACATTGTCCGGCAGAGGACCGGATGATAAACCGGCTGGCTGACCGGATTGGGCGGCGCAGTAAGATACAGATCCAAAGGACGGCTGTTATTGCACACAGAAGCAGGCGAAAACAGCCGTCTTTTCAGGATATTCGATTGCTTTTTAAAAAGCAATCGAATATAATTGATGTAAAGAATGGAAGGAGGAAGCGGAATGAAAAAGAAGTTTCTGGCAGCGCTGACAGCATCGGCTGTGATAGTTTCCATGGCAGGATGCGGGGCCGGCGAAGACAGGGCGGACGCTGACGGCGGCGGAGGCGCGCAGGTGGAAGGCGGAGCCGGGGAAGAGGACACGGAGATCCAGGTATTTATCGCGGCGAGCCTGGATATAGTCATGACAGAACTGGCGGATCTGTACCACGAGGAACACCCGGAGGTAAAGATCACATTTAACGCGGACAGCTCAGGCGCTCTCCTGACACAGATCCGGGAGGGGTATGAGTGCGATATTTTCTTTTCCGCGGCACAGAAGCAGATGGACGACCTGGAGGCGGACGGCCTGATGGTCGAAGGGACGCGGGCAAATGTCGTGAATAATCAGGTTGTCGTCGTCACCTTGAAAGACAGCGGGACTCAGGTCACAGGGCTGGAAGACATGGGAAAAGCGGAGAGCATCGCCCTGGCAGGCGGAAGCGTACCGGTTGGCAGGTATACAAGACAGGCGCTGATCAATCTGGGAATGCTCCCTGCGACGGACGATCCGGCGTCCATTACCACACAGGAGATCTCAGAGGCACTGGGCGGCGTGGAGATCAGCGAGCAGGATAATGTGAGCAAGGTGCTCACTGCGGTCGCGGAAGGATCCTGCGAGGTGGGAACGACGTATTATTCCGATACATACGGATATGAGGAGGACCTGGAGATCATCCAGACAGTGAGCTATGACCTGACCGGAGATGTGATCTATCCGATCGCCCGCGTGGTAAATGAGGAAGCGGATGAGGCACAGACAAAAGCGGCAGAAGATTTTCTCGCTTTTGTTCTCTCGGATGAGGCGGCAGAAGTGTTTGAGTCTTACTATTTTGACACGGATGTAGAATAGAGTCAGCGGAGACAGGAACAGTGAATGCAGGAGCGGCAAGAAAGAAAAACAGCAGGCGGAGGATCGGAATACGATGGAAGAGATCATGGAGATTTTAAAAGAGCTGGACTGGAGTCCTTTGTTTATATCTGTAAAGACCGGGATCGTGGCAACGGTGATCTCGTTCTTCCTGGGGATATTTGCAGCGCGCAAGGCTGTGAAGGCGTCGCCTGGGAAAAAGGCGGTCATTGACGGGATCCTGACCCTTCCCATGGTGCTGCCGCCGACTGTGGCGGGCTTCTTTCTCCTGCTCTTATTCAGCAGGAGAAGGCCTTTCGGGGAATTCCTGTTCGATGAGTTTGGGTTCAAAGTAGTCCAGACCTGGCTCGGATGTGTCCTCGCGGCGACAGTGATCGCTTTTCCCCTCATGTACAGGAACTCAAGGGCAGCCATGGAGCAGATCGATGTGAATCTCGTGTATGCGGGAAGGACCCTCGGAATGTCTGAAATAAAAATATTCTGGGAGATCATCATCCCCACAGCAGGACCGGGGATCGCCTCAGGGACGGTCCTGACATTTGCAAGGGCGCTGGGAGAGTACGGCGCAACGTCCATGCTGGCAGGCAATATCCCGGGAAAGACAGGGACCATTTCCCAGAAGATCGCAATGGTCATACAGGATGGGGATTATCTGACCGCCGGGATCTGGGTGGCGGTGGTTATGGTCATCGCGTTCGCTGTGATTTTTCTCATGAATCTGATCTCCGGCAGGAAAATGAAGAATATCAGGAGGTGGTAAGGCATGCCGGTCAGGGTAAAGATCCGGAAAAAGCTGGACAGCTTCCTGCTGGACATGGAGTTCCAGAGTGAGTCCCGGCGCATTGGCATTCTGGGAGCCTCCGGCTGCGGCAAGAGCATGACGCTGAAATGCATCGCCGGGATCGAGACGCCGGATGAAGGGCGCATTGAGGCGGGGGGCAGGCTGCTGTTTGATAAGGAAGAAAAGGTCAACCTCAGGCCCCAGAAACGAAATGTGGGATACCTGTTCCAGAATTATGCCCTGTTCCCCACAATGACAGTGGAGAAAAATATCGCGGCAGGGCTGAAAGGGACCAGACGGGAAAAAGAGGCGCGTGTGCGTGAGATGATGAGAAAATTTCAGCTCAAAGGGCTGGGAAAGCGTCTGCCCGGCCAGCTCTCAGGAGGGCAGCAGCAGAGAGTGGCGCTGGCGAGGATCATGGCGTATGAGCCGGATGTGATCCTGCTGGACGAGCCGTTCTCCGCGCTGGATATGCATCTGAGAGACCGGCTGCAGCAGGAACTGATGGAAATGCTGGCGGATTATACAGGGACAGTGGTCATGGTGTCGCACAACCGGGATGAGCTCTATCGGTTCAGTGAAGAGATGGTCGTGATAGACGAAGGGCATGTGGCGGCAGCGGGGGAGACAAAGGAGCTCTTCCAAAATCCGGTCAGCCGGGAGGCGGCGCGCCTGACCGGGTGCAAGAATTTCTCGCGGATCCGCCGGGTGGACGCTCATACGGCGGAAGCGGCAGACTGGGGAGTGACCCTGCATACAGAGAGGGAGATCCCGGAGGACGTACAGTGGTTCGGGTACCGTGCACATGACTTTGTGCCTGTCTGGGGAGAGCGGGGAGAGAATATGCTCCGGTTTGACCTGGAGAGCACCGCGCTTCTTCCGTTTGAGAGAAACTACTATCTCCGGCCGGAGAGACACGGAGATAACGAGGAATGCGAAGGGGTCCAGCCCATCTGCTGGTTTGTCCAGAGGGGAAAAATCGAAGAGCTGGACAGCAGAGGAATGCCGGATTATGTGATGTTCCGGGAAGAGAAACTCCTGTTCCTGAAAGATCAGTGTGAACAGGACAGCAGCCCTGGAATGCTCCGGCAGGACCGGAATGAAATAGAGGAATGAAATAAAGAGTTGATTCATAAAAGAATAGTGTTTACAATTGAGGAGTCCTGTTTTATAATAACCACTTGTGAAACCAATGGAGGGGATATGTCAGAGGCGAGGCATATCCCCTTGTACGGGGCGGAAACAGACAGTATAACAGAGCGTGAGAGGTATGGACAGATGAAAGCAGTGCAGCAGGACATGACGTCGGGGAGCCCGATGAAGATTATTTTGAACTTTACATTTCCCATCTTTCTGGGAAATGTTTTTCAGCAGTTTTACAATATGGCGGACGCGGTGATCGTGGGAAAGTTTGTAGGCACGGGAGCGCTTGCCGCCGTGGGCAGCACCGGGACGATCATGTTTCTGATCTATGGGTTTGTCGTGGGGATGACAGCAGGATTTACGGTTCTTACAGCACAGAAGTTCGGTGCGGGGGATATGGACGCAATGCGAAAGACAGTAGCAGGGGCGTCTATACTGTCCCTGGTTATAGGCGCGGTCCTCACGGCGGCATTCATGCTCCTCATGAAACCGTGGCTGGAACTGATGAACACGCCGGAGGATATCTTCAGGGACGCCTACTCTTATATCATGATCATCAGCGCGGGCATCCTTGCGCAGATGCTTTATAACCTGCTGGCAAGTGTATTAAGAGCGCTTGGGAACAGCCGGGTGCCCCTGTACTTCCTGATCCTTTCCGCCCTGCTCAATATCGTGCTGGATCTGGTCCTCATCATTTTCTTCCACATGGGGACAGCAGGGGCGGCAGTGGCTACGGTCATCTCCCAGGGGGTGTCAGGGCTCCTCTGCCTTGTATACATAGTAAAAGCAGTGCCGGCCCTCCGCCTGCACAGGGAGGACTGGCGTCTGTCCGGCTCGCTCCTGGGGATCCAGCTCAGGATCGGGATCCCGATGGCGCTCCAGTATTCCATTACAGCGATCGGCACGATGATGGTCCAGTCGTCTCTCAACATCCTGGGCTCCACCCTTGTGGCGGCGTTTACCGCTGCCAGCAAGATCGAGCAGGTAGTCACCCAGGCATACGTGGCCATGGGGACAACGATGGCCACGTACGGAGCCCAGAACATGGGAGCGGGGAATGTGGAGCGCATCCGCAGCGGCTTCAAGTCCTGCACAGTCATTGGCGTAATCTATTCCTGCGCCGCCGCGGCTCTGGTGATGACTGTGGGGAAATATATGACATACCTTTTTGTGTCACAAGATGTGAAATCGATCATGGATTCTGTAGATATTTATCTGAAGTGCGTGGGCGCGTTCTTCATCCCGCTTGCCATTGTCAATATATACCGGAACGGGATCCAGGGGCTTGGGTATGGCATCCTGCCCATGATGGCAGGCGTGGCGGAACTGGCGGGAAGAGGCATCGCGGCAAAGATCGCCGCGGCCCTGAAGAGTTATACCGGGGTCTGCCTGGCAAGCCCGGCAGCATGGGTGCTGGCGTCCGCGCTGCTGATCGGAATGTATTATTATATTGTAAAGATCGATATCAAAAAAATATTCCGGGACAAAAGCCCGGAACCGAATGCTTTAGGCGAAGTCCAATGACCATGCATACCGACTGCATACACAGTCATTGTCTTCTTGAACTTATGTCTGTATCTTAGCAGGGAATTGTGAAGCGGCTGTGACAAGATATGGAAATAATTTTAAAGATTCTAAAAATTAGATAAAGAGAAAGGAAGGATAAATCATAAGCGGCGCACATTCTGCCCGGTCCTGCCGGGGCCGGTCCCGGATGTGCGCCGCTTATGATTTTGAGCGCGGCCTCTGTCGTGAGAAGTTTCTGTTATGAGGAGTTTCTGTCGTGAGGAGTTTCTGTTGTGAGAAGTTTTTCCGAGTTTCTACTGGAGTGGATGAATGAGCGGGTCAGGTGGAGTGCCCTTCGCCCGTATCGTAAGGCGTCTGCCGGACAGTGTGCATCATCTCTTTTGAAGATGTCGTCCAGCGCTCCTTTTCAGACTCAAACCGTTCGAAAAGCCATGCCACTGCCTGGTCCATCCCTTCCTCTGACAGAGGAAAGGAGCAGCTCTCTTTTTCATCTTCCGGAGTATCTTCAAAACACCATGGCTCCGGATAGATAAAGACAGTGAATGTGGTGCTGTTTTTACCGTCATCACCCCGGAAAAGATAGCGCATGCCATTATGGCTCCCGGAGAAGGGTTCTTTCTTCAGTCCCCCGCAGGGGATCAGCCGTTTATCGATCATAGCGGTACCTCTCTTTACTTTCTCTGGAACACAGAGTTCATAGTACAGTATATCACTGTGCAGCGATCGCTGCAAACTTTGTTGTCACCAGGTCGTCATACGGAACTCTTTCCTCCAGCTCTCCTGCGCTCTCCAGGATATCCTGGAGCAGGTCAAAGCTGCTCTCCTCGAAAATGAGGTTGCTCTTCCATGTATCCTGGTCATAATAGCGCGCCACAATCGTTGTGATCGTTTCCAGGTCTGTCTCCGGGAACTGCGGCTCGATCACAGCGGCGATCTCTTCCGGGGTGTGGTCCTGGACATAGTCCATCCCTTTCTGAAGCGCATTGGTGAAGCCCTGGATCACGTCCGGATTCTCATCGATATAGCTCTGCTTCGCGCTGAACGCCGTGTATGGGACATAGCCGCTGTCCTCCCCGAGAGAAGCGACAACATAGCCTTTGTCCCCGGATTCCAGAGTGGTCGCGCCCGGCTCAAATTCCACAGTGAAATCGCCCTGACCTTCTGAGAACGCGGCGGCCGTGGAACCAAAATCAATGTTCTGGTTGATCTCCAGATCAGTCTCGGGATCGATCCCGTTCTGCTTCAAGATATACTCGAAGACCATCTCCGGCATCCCGCCTTTGCGCCCGCCGAGGACAAGGTGTCCCTTTAAATCTTCCCAGGTGAAATCCGGCATCTCTTCCCGTGCCACGAGGAAATTGCCCGCGCGCTGTGTAAGCTGGGCAAAGTTAATCACATGGTCCGTGGCGCCCTCGGCGTAAGTGTAGATGGATGCCTCGGAGCCCATGAAGCCGATGTCCGCTTCGCCGGAGATGACGGCGGTCATCGTCTTGTCTGCACCAAATCCGCACACAAGAGTCAGGTCGATCCCCTCCTCCTCAAAATACCCTTCTTCGATCGCTGCATACATCGGCGCGTAGAAGATCGAATGTGCGACCTCATTCAATGTGACCTTCGCAAGTTCCTTTTGCCCCGTTTCTTCAGAGGGAGTACTCTCCGTGCCTGCTGTCTTTTCATCCGTCTCCTGCGCGCATCCGGCGAGGAGAGACACTGACAGGACAGCAGCGCCCAGAAGAGATAAAATACGCTTTTTCATAATACCTCCATATCGCTGCCTCGTATTGATTCCCTAATAGTATATGAGCAGAAAAACAGAAGGTTCATATAGAAAAACTTGCGGAAACAGCGCTCCCGTCTCCGGCATCAGAGCGTCCGCACCGGAGAAAGACTGTTTCCGCAGGTTTCTGACAAAGGGGGATTCCTGTTCTTTATCAGTCATCATATTCATCTGCGTAATCATCTTCAAAGTCGTCGTCATAATCCTCCCCGTCCCTTGACGTGATCGCAAGGATCAGTGAGATTACAGCCAGTACTGCGGCAGAGACGGCAGCGATGAAAAGCTGCAGGTCCTCCCCCCTTTTAAGGAACGCAAATACGGCGCTGCCAAGATAGAAGATCATGGGGAGAAGAAAAGCGAAAATACTGTTCGTCCTTATTGTAACAAAATACAGCAGAGCAGATACAAGCAGGCAGAGTGCAAGTATCGCGAATGTCATACCCGTAACCCCGCTGTCTGTCGATGACGAAAATCCTGTCGTAAATCCCATGTATAAAAAGTATCCAAATCCAAGAAGAGAGAGGATGCCGAGAATCACGCGCATCGCGCGGAATGCCGGTTCGTACTCATAATCATTATCGTCATCATAGTCGTCATATTCCGGTTCAGCCGGCTTTGACGCCGGTTTCGCGGCTTTTTTTCTGTCTGCTGATGCGAAGGAATCGTTGGCTTCTCTGTGAATTTCTTCACCCGTCTGGCTTTTTTTCCTCCTGACCGGTTTGCCGATCGCCCCGGTGGCAAGCATATCTTCATAGCTTTTTCGGGCCGCAGTTTCATGTCTGGCACGAACTTTTTCCGGAGGGATATTACTGTAACGCTTTTGCTCAGGCTCTTCCGAATGAGGACTCTGCACCGGACGTTTTTTTACCGGATCTTCAGGGGAAAAAACCGCTTTTTTATCTGAATCTGACGGAACTTCCGACTTCTTAGCCGCTTCTCTGGCAGCGGCTTTTTTCGCGCGCTGTCTGTCAAGGTTCCACTGCTTGCGGCAGTCCCGGCAGATCGCATATTCGTTAAAGACCGGCTCGCCGTTTTCACCGATGCCAATCTGTTTATTCTTTAACTCAAGCTCTTTTCCACATATCGGACACTTCATAAGATCTATACTCCTCTCTGGCTGGCAAATTTACAACACCAGTATTATAACATTTTGAGGACACAAGAACAATGAAAAAATGTAATCTCCGCTCGAAAGGTGCAGGATATACGCGAATTATGACGAAGCGCCGTGTCTGGAAGAACGGTGCTTTTCATCAGGACGGACAGCCTGTTCCACAGCTTCACTGCTCTTAGCCGCAGGAGACATATACTGGACAATTTCATTATAAGAGTCCAGTTCATCTTCATTTTGGGGAAGCGACGGGATCAGTCCCGTACAGTCTGTCGTAGACGCGGCATTTGCCAGATAGTCAAAGTTATCGGTCAGTTTTGTTTGATCCTTTTCTTTCAAGATAATCCACCTCGGTTTTGCATTTTTCGGTTAGTATCCCCGGGAGAGGAAATTGTATTCCCGCAAAAATGTGATATACTGTTTTATGGCGCATGAGTGCGGCATACCGGAGCCGGTTTTACCGGAACTGGTTTTACTGGAGCTGGTTTGACTGGAACTGGTTTGACTGGAGCTGGTTTGACTGGAGCCGGTTTTGGCCGGCGGATATAGATAAATGCAGTGGAAGGAGAACAGAAATGAAGATCATCGCAGATACACACGCGCATACTCTGGCAAGCGGACATGCATACAGCACGATCAGGGAAATGGCGGCGGCAGCCAGGAAACGGGGGCTCAAAGCGCTTGCCCTCACAGAACATGCCCCGGAAATGCCGGGCACATGTGGATTGTTTTATTTTCAAAATCTGGACGTAGTCCCAAGAGAAGCGGATGGAGTGCGGCTCCTGATGGGAGCGGAAGTCAATATCATGGATCCGGACGGGACGGTCGACCTTCCCGAAAAGACCTGCCGGAGTCTGGACATTGTAGTGGCAAGCATCCATCCGCCGTGCTATGGACTGGATCATACGCGGGAGGAAAACACCCGCGCCTATGTGGAGGTAATGAAAAAGCCTTATGTCAATATCATCGGGCACCCGGACGACGGCAGATTTCCTTTTGACTGTGAAACGATCGTCCGCACAGCAAAAGAGACGGGAACGCTCCTCGAGATCAATAATTCCTCCATGCGTCCCCAGAGCAGCAGGAAAGGGACAAGAGAAAATATCCTGGCCATGCTCGACCTGTGCAGGCAGTATGAAGTGCCGGTGACGACCGGAAGCGACGCCCATGTAGATGTGGATGCGGGAAATTTCGCGAATGTCAGAGAAGTACTGGATTATTGCAATTTTCCTGAAGAGCTGGTCATAACGACCGATTGGGACCGGCTGAAGGAATTTCTGGATATCCGCTGAACGAGAAGAGAAGGCTGGCAGAGGAGGGATGCCGACAGAGAAGTGAAAGCTGGCAGAGGGGGACGCCGACAGAGAAGAGGAGGCTGGCAGGGGGGAAGGGAGGCTGACAGAGTGAAGAAGGCGCCGCGGAGAAGCGGGACAGAGTCAGAAATAAAATGGTGGACTTTAAAAGTTTAGTGTGCTAAAATATAGGAGCGACTTGGAGAAACAGGGGATATGCCATACATATCAGTTGCCTGCGACCCGGTCAGATTTTTGCCGCGGGGCTTATAAAGGAGACGTATCTATGAGTAAGAAGATAAGGACAGAGGCAGTCGACTATCTTTTTCAAGCCATCCTCAGTCTGAAAAATAAAGAGGAATGCTATATATTTTTTGAGGACATCTGTACGATCAACGAGCTGCTCTCGCTGTCCCAGAGATTTGAGGTTGCAAAAATGCTGAGAGAGCAGAAGACTTATCTGGAGATCGCGGAGCAGACCGGCGCTTCGACAGCAACGATCAGCCGCGTGAACCGTTCCCTGAACTACGGAAACGACGGCTATGATATGGTATTTGAGCGCATAGATAACGGAGAAAAGAAAAAAGACGATTGAGTCTTGAAGACGATTCGGATACTGAAAGAGAAACACCGGAAACCGGCACGGGTGAATGTGCGGCTTCCGGTTTTCTTATGCCAAAATAAAAATGTAAAAAATGAACCGATCCGGAACTGGCGGCGTATATAAGGTGAAAAGAGAGCAAAGGAAGTGGAGGTGAGGCTTTGGAGGCGAGGGAAATCGAGAGATGCATAGATGAATTCGGCGCAGACGTCTACAGGTTCTGCCTGAAACTCTGCATGAACAGGGAGGATGCGGAAGACCTGTACCAGCAGACATTCCTGCGGGCGCTGGAGAGAGAAGTAACCCTGGAATGGGAGAAAAATCCCCGGGCTTTTTTCTTTGCCGTGGCGCACAGCCAGTGGAAGAGCAGCAGAAGAAAAGCAGCGAGGCGCAGCGGGATCGCGCAGTGTACGAACATGGAAGAAGGGCAGGAACATACGGTCTGCTCAGGAGAAGACATAGAAGCAGATTATTTCCGCAGAGAGATGATATCAGAGATCAGCCGTATCATCCAGGACCTCCCCGATAAATTTCGGGTCCCGCTGATCTTGTTTTACCTCTTCGAGTTCAAAGTCGAACAGATTGCAGAGATGACGGGGAAGCCGCCGGGGACAGTGAAAAGCCGCCTGTTTAAAGGCAGAAAGATAGTCAAAAAGAGATTGGAGG
The DNA here is from genome assembly GCA_944376695.1 of uncultured Mediterraneibacter sp. GTDB lineage: Bacteria > Bacillota > Clostridia > Lachnospirales > Lachnospiraceae > Mediterraneibacter. The sequence continues at coordinate 33,496 of CALWDM010000028.1, forward strand.
AAGCTGGTTATGGCGAAGAAAGATTTTGATACAGAGTTTGACAGATTGATCCGCGAAGCGCTTAAAACCACGGATAAGCCGGATGTCAGGCTGGATAACGGACTGAAAGCAGAGCTCTATGAGCGGGAACGCCTCCTGAGACAGGGCAGGGCGGGCAGGAGTATCTCCCTCTGGTACCTGCCTATGGTATTGAATCTCATCCTGTTTCTTTTGCTGGGAGCAGCCCTTGTCCTGCTGATCGACAGTCTGTATCTGTCGGTACTGGCTGCTGCGGCCTGTGCCTACATGGGGATCGCGGGAGTGGTGATCACTCTGGTCGGAATAAAAAGAACGGACCTCAGAGAGGAAATCTCGATCCATATAAAAAAGGGGGAACAGAGATATGAAAAGGCATAGTGACGTAAAAAACCGAAAAAACCGCGGCTTGATCTTAGCTGCCGCGATCCTCGTTTTGTTTATCCTTGTGAGATTTGGGGTATTCTTTGCCGTGAGCGGAGGATTCAGCGGAATTGCAATGGCGATCCCTCTGTTTCTCCTGGGGGCTGTCTTCTTCTGGCTGCTCATGTCTGCGTTCTTTGGGGCGTGGGCCTACCAGGACTGCCGGAAGCGGGGGGATGATCCTGTCCTTTGGGTCATCATTATATTTCTCGCCACGCCTGTGATCGGGCTTCTGATCTATTTCCTGAGGCGGCGGGAGATCAGGAGACCCTGCCCTGCCTGCGGGCATCCTGTACCGCTGCGGGCAAAATACTGTGAGGAATGCGGGTCATATATTCAAAACAGGGAGGAAATGGAAAGAATGGAAAACAAAAAAGTACATCACAAAAAATATATTGCCGGGGGCCTGGTCAGCCTGGCACTTCTGATCGTATGCCTGACCGGAGTTATCGTGAGCGCGTCCGGAGCCGGGAATGTGAATACCGCTCCCTCGTCCGATGAGAGAGTGTGGAATCTGGGCGTGATCCAGATGAGCGTGAGCAATTACTGGGATGGCGTCTGGAATTTCAGCTTCAAGCGGGCCAGCGACGGATTTGTGGAAGAAAGGAATATGAAGATCGAAGATGCAGAGACACAAAAGCTGCATGCAGACATATCCTGTGGCACCGTGCCTGACGGGGCAAGCCTCATCCTCTGGCTCGTGCAGGGGGACAGGGCAGAATCCGTGGATGTGACGGATCTTTCAAAACCGCTGGAATATCCTCTGGACGGATTCGAGGACGGGAAGATCCATGTCAGACTCCAGATCAATGGGGTGGAGGACGTTACATCGGAGATCACGATAGAGTAAATCTGGATTTGTGGGGGAGCCTTCCTTGTAGATATAACGTCCGAAAACCGTTGATGTGATGCGGGACGTTTTCGCGGCGGACGGGGATATGGCTCAGGTTCCGGTTCCGTAATCTGGGAAAGACGTAAAAGGGAGAAAGCATGGCTAAAAGCAATTGTCCGGCGGAAGATTCGGCTCCGCCTCAGGCATCCGCCGGACAATTAACGCCACGCT
>CALWDM010000029.1 GCA_944376695.1 uncultured Mediterraneibacter sp.
ATGGATAATTAGGTATTATCCTTCATTTCAATATAGTATATTTACCTGTTTTTTCGTTACTTTTTCACTCATAATATGCGCCATAACATTAAAAGTAACCCCTATGTAAATCAGGGCTGAAATACAAAAACAGGCAATAAAACATATGCCATTGTCTGAATAGCATAATTATTACCCGTTCACATATTGCACCACACAGTAATTATATCACAATCTTTTAATTAATCAATAAAATAAATCTTTCTCATGCCAGATCTAATTCGATCAACTGTAACCGGACAGGGCGTCCTGCATACCGTCAGCTCCGCCTTAAGCTGACCGCCTGAACAGATAAAAGAATATGTCCCCCAAAGTCCGGTTCCTGCAGGGCTCATGAAAGCGTTTCTGCTCTCAGTACTGCCGTTCGAAATTTCTGAAAAATGAGCAGATCGGCACTTCAGGAAGACATATACTTTTTTCATTGCAGTCTGCGGAAGCTCAGGTGTCTTTACAGGATATTCCGCATTTTTTCTCCGTGATATCAAAGGATGATCTGAATCTGATATTTTTCCAGCCAGTAATTGACCTGGATCATATAAGCCAGCATCTGAGGCCCTGCCATAAGCTGACCATACCACGGACGCCCATAGTCGGACGGGGTACTCAGAAACCGCTTCAGCTTCTCACCGTCGATCAGATCACGGATCGGCGCAGCAGGATCATTCATAACCTCAAGCAGCATTTTACCAAGCCGTTTCTCGTATTCCGGATGATAGGTCTTCGGATATGGGCTTTTCCTGCGGAAGAGTACTTCGTCTGGCAGCTTTCCTTTTCCGGCATACCGCAGCAGCCCTTTCACAAGTCCATCCGGACACTTCATCTCCCAGGGCACATTCCATACATACTCTATAATCCGATGATCAGCCAGAGGGACTCTGGCCTCCAATCCGGAGTACATACTCGTTCGGTCCATCCGGTCAAGAAGAGTCGCCATAAACCACCTCAGATTCAGATAGGCGATTTCTCTCCGCCTCCGCTCTTCCGGAGTGTCTTCTCCGCATACCGGAGTCTCCCCCACTGTCTTTTCATACGCTGCTGATGCGTATTCTTCCATTGGCAGTTCCCGGATCACCTCATCCTTAAGCAGAGCCTGGCGTGCCGTCATATCATTCGACCACGGAAAAGCTGCTGTCTCAAATGCTTCTTTCCTGTGAAACCACGGATAGCCGCCGAATATCTCATCTGCACATTCCCCTGTCAGCGTCACCTTATTATAATCCACCACCTTTGAACAGAAGTACAGCATGGAGGATTCTACATCCGCCATACATGGAAGATCTCTCGCATCCACTGCCCGGAAAAGATTATCAGTCAAATCTTTATTGCCGCATTCCAGATAACGGTGATTTGTTCCGCAGTATTCCACCATTTTTTCTACCCACGGCCTATCCTGGCTGGGCTGGAACGAATTTGCCCTGAAATACTTTTGATTTTCTGCAAAATCGAAAGAAAATGTATTGAGGATCTTCCCCTGCTTCTTTAACTGCGAAGCACAGATTGCTGTCACAAGGCTGCTGTCCACCCCGCCGGACAGAAATGTACTGATCTGGATGTCTGAGAGCATCTGCTTCTTCACAGAATCCTCAATAAGCCATGCTGTCTTCTCCACTGTTTTCTCAAAGGAGTCCCTATGTGGACGGCTCTCCAGCTTCCAGTAACATATATCCTTAACCGAGCTCTCCCGACAGACAAGATAATGTCCGGGGAGCACCTCTGATATTCCCCGGAAAACTCCTTTTCCATATGTTTTTGCAGGGCCAAGGGCGAAGATTTCGCACAAGCCTTCTCTGTCGATAGCCGGACAAACTCCGGGATAAGCGAAGATCCCCTTTAATTCAGAGGCAAATATCAGCGTATCTTCCCTCCGGGTATAGAACAGAGGTTTCACGCCGGCTCGATCCCGGAATAAATACAGTGTTTCTTCCAGAGCATCCCACAGTGAAATGGCAAAAATTCCGTTCAGCTTCCTCACATATTCTGCGCCATACAGAAGATATCCATGAAGGATTACTTCTGTATCGCTGTCAGATTCGAACACCGCTCCTTCCCGCTCCAGCTCTTTTCGCAGTTCCGGCATATTGTAAATTTCCCCGTTAAAAGAGACGGTACAGGTTCTTCCTGCCACGCTTCTCGTCATGGGCTGCCTGCCCCTGTTCAGATCAATGATAGAAAGCCTTACGTGCGCGAGCCCGCAGTGATCGTTGAGACAGACTCCCTCTTCATCCGGTCCGCGGCGCTTCTGGGCGCGGTTCATGTCTTCCAGTACTTTCATCCACCGTTCACCTTCCCGCGTATAGCTGTGTCTGCTGCTGTAAAATCCTGCAATTCCGCACATATCTTCTTCTCCTTATTCAAAAATATCTCCGTTTTTCTATGCCGCCAGTTTACCTGAATACCGCTCCCTTGCTGTACGGGTCACACTGGGGTGCTCAGCCTGGTCTTCAGGGACTTTTCGGTTCACAGGATCACAGGCTGATACTGCTGTTCCTCCAGTGCCGCCTCGGCAGCCGGAATGAGCATCTCTGTTCTGGCAATCATAGAATTCGGTTTTTTCTCCGGATCATCCTGACCAAAGGGGACAAAAAAGATATGCTTTACATTGAGCAGAATCCCGATATTTTTCATATTCATCCCAAGCGCATCGTTTGTAGATATAGAGATCAGCAGCGGTTTTTCGTTTCTCAAATGTGCCTTTGCCGCCATAAGGACCGGCGAATCAGTGATCCCGTTCGCCAGCTTTGCCGCAGTGTTGCCGGTACACGGGAGGATAATCAGCAAATCCAAAAGGCTCTTTGGTCCGATTGGCTCTGCCTCGCTGATCGTAAGCAACGGGCGGGATCCGGTGATTTCTTCTGCTTTCTTCATAAAATCTTCAGAACTGCCAAACCGGCTGTCTGTTGTCTGTGATGCGTTAGAAAAGATCGTCACAAGTTCCGCTCCTTCTTCTTTCAGTTTCCTGAGCTGTACAAATGCTTTCTCATAAGTACAGAACGATCCTGTAAGCGCTACGCCAACCTTTTTTCCTTTCAGCTTCATAAATACCAAATACTCCTTCTATCTGTGACAGATTCAGCGCAGCCTGACCCGGCTCTCTATAAAATCAGCAAGAATCGCAGCGGAAGAAGCGGGCGCATATCTGCCGGGAAGACCGGGCAGAAGGACGGCATTCACAGACAAGGCCTTCGCAGCTCTGTAATCCACACCGCCTGGAGCCGACGCAATGTCAAGGATCCATGTATTCTTCCCTATATGCCGGAGCCGCTCTTCTGACAGGATCGTCTCTGGCACTGTATTAAAAATAAAATCAACATTTCCCAGCGCGTCCGTCAGTTCATCTTCGGCCACAATGCCGTCTGCCAGTACAAATGCAGCTGCGGCTCTTGTTTCATCTTTTTCAGAGACAAACACCCTGCAAAAGAGAGACTTCAAAAGCCGCGTCAGTACGCTTCCGCACCTGCCGTAACCAAGAACCAGACATCTGCTCTTCGTCAGATTAAAGGGGCTTCCTGTGATTGCTTCGGCTATTGCTCCCTCTGCAGTAGCAACGGCATTTCTTGCAGCTACAAGCTCATCTTTCATCATGTCATATACTCTGATTCCCTTTCCCTGTGCATATCTACCTGCCTCCTCCGGGATATTCCCCGCAAAAAAGTCCGCATTCTCTGGCAGCGCACCAAAGAACGTTTCTATATTCATGTCCGGGGACTCATATGTTCCCATAATCTTCCCGGAACGAATAAAAGGCACAGGACCCACAGCAGCATCCGCCTCCTGCAAAGCTTCTTTCAATGATGCCGCCTCCCGTATTCTTTCCTCATACACTCTTTCACAGAGTCCGAATACAGCAACCTCATATCCTTTCTCAGCAAGAATACGCGCCAGGTATACCTGCCTCCTGTCGCCGCCGGTCACAGCGATCTTATAAGAATCTGCTCTCAATCTGTCTTTTTCCTTTTTTCTTCATTGTATGCATAAAAAAATATCAGGTGAATTCAGGGACAGATTTCCGGAGTTATGATCTGACAGAGCAATAATAAAATCCCCGGACATGTTACTGTCTGCGCAACCTGTCCGGGGACTGCATGTATCGGTCATTATTGTATTTGATCTTCATATGTTCGGATTCCCGCCGGATAGTCGACTCCTTCCGGGAGCGGGTCCCACTCGTTTAATCCGAGACTCTGTTTAAATTCCGCCTGTTCGATCGTCAGATGAGGAAGGTCGTCCTCCAGATATTCCAGCAGTTCATCGATCCCTTCTCTGGTAACGTTATTTACCATAAAAATGCGCTCGCATCCCGCGTTGACAAGCCACTGCCTCACCATAGGTATATTCGCGTAAGGAGAGTCCACCTTTGTGATAATACCGATGAGCGGCCGCTGGATAAAACATCTGCTGTTCTCACCGAACAGGTTGAACGGCTCGTCCGCCGCCTGGACGATCGCTACCACGTCCGCCTCAAAAGAAAAGCAGGCCAGACCAACGCTGAACCGTTTGGATTCGGCATACTCGCCCGGGGAGTCAATGGTATCGTCCGCTGTATTTGTATACTGGGTCTTTATGTAATGGAGCTCCTCGCCCTTAAGCGCCTGGGTCAGGGACGTTTTCCCCGCCTCGCTCCTCCCCATAAGAAATAATTTTTTCATCACATCACCTTGACCTGCATTCTCTCAGCTTTTGTGTATCTCACATGTGGGGAACCCCAGTGTCTCTCCGAAATATCTCACGACTTCCTCCACGGCGGTCCGGACCTCTGCCAGTCCGCCCGTGATGATCAGGGAACCGCAGAAACGGTCCATGAACCCGATCTGAACATGCGCGCTCTTCACCGCAACGTCCGCCGCTGCTACCACGGCCTCCCAGGGAGTAAAACGGATCATGCCGATGGATTCCCCTGTGTGGTCTTCCCCTTCATGGACGCCGATATGCAGAGCCAGATTCTCATAGATCCGGGTGTCAGAAGGCGTTATGATATGCGCAAGACATACTTCTTTTCCGGGCACTCTCACCCGGGTCACGCGAAGTTTTTTCCCCTTCAGATGTTCATAATCATCGTGGAACAGCTTCTCCAGCAGCTCCTCCTTTGTCATCCGAGCCATAGCGCACTTCCTATCTCTTTGTAATTCTGCACACCACATATCCCAGGCTGTCGCGGAAATATTCTACAACTTCTGTGAGAGCTGATGTCACATCTGAGATCTCTCCGGTGATAATCAGTGTTCCCGTAAAACGGTCTGCAAACCCAAGATATACATTTCCGCTCTTGACCGCGATATCAGAAGCGATCACTGCCGATTCCGGCGGAGTCATATTCATAATTCCGATCGCGGACGAGCCATAATCAAGCTGGGGGTTCAGTCCAAGCTTCTGGTATATGATCGGAGCCGGGCCGCCCATCACATGAGCAAAAGTGATCTCCTTTCCCGCTACGGTCTCCTGCACGATCCTGATCTGTTCTCCATGGTCATTTGCCATTACCGGTTCCTCACTTTCAGAAATATATTTACAGCGTTATCTTAACGCCTGCTCCACATCTGCTATGATGTCTTCCACATTTTCAATCCCTACGCTGAATCGGATCAGATCCGGCTGCACGCCTGCCTCGAGCAGCTCCTGATCGTTCATCTGGCGGTGTGTATGGCTTGCCGGATGGAGGACGCAGCTTCTTGCATCCGCCACATGGGTAACGATCGCAACCAGTTTCAGCTTATCCATCATCTCTACAGCAGCTTCTCTTCCGCCCCTGAGGCCGAAGGTAATGACCCCGCATGTCCCGTTCGGCATATATTTCTGTGCCAGATCATAATATTTATCTCCCGGAAGGGACGGGCAGTTCACCCATGCCACTTTCTCATGATCTCTGAGATACTGTGCCGCCCTGACCGCATTCTCACAGTGTCTCGGCATCCTCAGATGGAGGGTTTCAAGTCCGATATTCAGAAGGAACGCATTCTGCGGGGACTGGATCGAACCAAGATCTCTCATGAGCTGCGCAGTCGCTTTCGTGATAAAAGCGCCTTTCCCGAATTTTTCAGCATACACAATGCCGTGATAAGTCTCGTCCGGCTTTGTCAGTCCCGGAAATTTATCCGCATACGCCATCCAGTCAAAATTTCCGCTGTCCACGATCGCGCCGCCTACGCAGGCTGCGTGCCCGTCCATATACTTGGTCGTGGAATGCGTGACAATATCTGCTCCCCACTCGAACGGACGGCAGTTGACCGGGGTGGCAAACGTATTGTCCACGATAAAGGGAACGCCGTGTCTGTGCGCTGCCGAGGCAAACTTTTCAAAATCAAGAACAACAAGCGCCGGATTCGCGATGGACTCGCCGAACACTGCTTTTGTATTGTCGCGGAATGCCGCTTCCAGTTCGTCTTCCGTACAATCCGGGTCAACGAAGGTAGCCTCCACACCCATCTTGCGGATCGTATGCGCATAAAGGTTATATGTACCGCCGTACAGTGCAGACGCACATACAATATGATCTCCTGCCTGTGCGATATTCATGACCGCATAAAAGTTAGCTGCCTGACCGGAGGAAGTAAGCATCGCGGCCACACCGCCTTCCAGATCACAGATCTTGGCGGCTACCGCATCATTGGTCGGATTCTGAAGACGGGTATAAAAATATCCCGATTCCTCCAGATCAAACAGTCTTCCCATCTGCTCGCTGCTCGTGTAACGGAACGTAGTACTCTGGTAAACAGGAACGATCCTCGGTTCACCATTCCCCGGCTCGTATCCTGACTGTATACATTTTGTCTCTATTCTGTAGTCGCTCATCTTTCGTCTCCTTCCTGTTGTCCTGTCATATAATCTTTCTCCAGCCTTCTTACCATCCGGCTGTATACTTCCCTGCATTCTTCATTCCTGTTCTCCTCGATCAGCCGGATACATGGACTCAAATAATCCTGCCATATGCCGCGGTATATCTCGTCCGCATCCTTCTCTCTGCTGATCCGTTTTACGATCGTAGGGGCAATATTATAATATTCCTCCACCAGCTCTCTGCCGCCGCCTGACATCAGAAGATAACCGTCTCGATACTTTCTGAGCAGAGTCAGTTCATAGCAGTCGTCCGGCTTGTCGAGACTCCTGCAGACAGCAGTGGTAATATAACAGAAGAGTCCCTTCTTAAACCCTCCTCTGATCCCGTCATAAGTGGAATGTCCGATCTTATATTCCGGCATCTTCTCATTCCAGAGTTCAACCATTCTCTGTGTCAGCTTCTGTGCCTTCTCCGTGGGTACCATCCCCATCAGGGGAAGGAAATAAGACACCATGTTCATCTTATGGTCCAGGCTTCTCAGCTCTCTTTTCCTCCGGGAGGGCTGGGCCGCAAGCTTCCCTGCCACATATTCAGGGACACATGCGGCAAGACTTTCCAGAGCCGCGTCTGACGCGTCGCAGGCGCTGGCAGTCTCTTCAAGCAGCTCCTCATATATCTTCCTCAGAGAATCCATCCGGCTGTCATAGGTTGTCTTCCGAAATTCATAATCCATGGTCGTACGGTACAGCTCCGTCAGTTCTTTCTGAAGTCTGTTTATCTCCATCCTGCATCCCTCTTATTCGCTCCAGTTATGGTATACATCCTGAACATCGTCATCCTCTTCCAGCAGATCCAGCGTTTTCTGAATATTCCTGATATCCGCCTCCTCCGTCAGTTCTACATAGGTCTGAGGAATCATGGTCACCTCTGCCTCTGCCATCGCGATCCCTGCCTCTTCCAGCTTCAGCCGGACATCGCTGAACGCTGCCGGGTCTGTCAGGATCTCGTAGCTCTCTTCCTCCTCCACAAAGTCCTCCGCTCCCGCGTCCAGCGCCAGCATCATCAGCTCATCCGCATCCATATCGCAGTCTTCTTTCGCGACAAAGATCTGCCCCTTCTCGTCAAACATAAAGGATACGCATCCCGGCGTACCTACATTTCCGCTTCCTTTTGTAAACGCATTCCTTACGTTGGAAGCGGTCCTGTTCTTATTATCTGTCAGCGTCTTTACGATGATCGCCGTACCGTTCGGCCCGTATCCCTCATATGTAATGTGCTCGTAATTGTCAGCGGAACCCTCTCCTGCTGCTTTTTTGATATTTCTCTCGATCGTGTCGTTCGGCATATTATTGGATTTCGCCTTGGCAATCACATCGCGGAGCCTGCTGTTGTTGGCTGGGTCAGCGCCGCCGCCCTCTTTTACCGCGACTGCGAGCTCACGTCCGATCTTTGTAAATATCTTTCCCTTTGCCGCATCATTTTTTTCTTTCTTGTGCTTGATATTGGCAAATTTTGAATGTCCTGACATATTATAAAATCTCCTCTTCTATCTGTACTTTTCTCACATTTTGCCTTACAATTTTATCACTCTTTTCGCCTTCTGTAAAGCAGGCATCCGCTGTAAAACAGCCATACAGAGCAGAACTGACATACAGCGCGCAGCCGGCATCCGGCTATGTAGGAAGCTCCAGGCTGATCCTGATCGCCTGGTCTACCTTCCTCATCATCCCTCCGTCAATGTGGCACACATACTCCTTGAGCCGCTGCTTGTCAATGGTCCGTATCTGCTCCAGGAGGATCACCGAATTCTTCACGATCTTGTAATCCCTCGTGCTGATTTCAATATGAGTGGGCAGCTTCGCCTTATTCATCTTTGAAGTAATCGCCGCACAGATCACAGTCGGGCTGTGCCTGTTGCCCACATTATTCTGGATGACCAGGACCGGGCGTATCCCGCCCTGCTCTGATCCGACCACGGGGCTTAAATCGGCATAATAAATATCTCCGCGTCTGATCATCAATCTGTCTCACACTCCGATTCACATACTAATACGCTCCTGCACGCAGGAATTATTCTGCATGCCGCATACTTCAGTATTCCCCGTTTCATCGGATGTATTCCTGCGGATATCGGTCTTTGGGCCTTCTGCCCGTCCGGCACGGCTCTCAGGCTTCCGTGATCCTGCCGTCCTTCATGTACACGCGCGGGATCCGCCTGCCCAGACAGCACACGAACTCATAAGGAAACCTCCCGCTCAGCTCTGCCAGTTCTTCGACAGTGATCCTGTCATCCCCGTCCTCTCCGACAAGGACTGCCTGGTCCATGAACTTCGTCTCCGGTATCTCTGTCACATCCACCATGAACTGATCCATGCACACTCTTCCCAGGATCCCTGCCCGCTTCCCGTGGATAAGGACAGAGCCCTTATTCGACAGTGACCGGGGGTAGCCGTCGCCGTACCCTACCGGGATGGTGGCGACCCGCATCTTCTTATCCGCCACAAAAGTGCCGCCGTAGCTGATGGCAGTCCCGGGCTCAACGTCCTTTACATAAGTCACATGGCTGATAAGAGAAAGTGCGGGCTTTAAGTCTACTGCCTCTTTGTTCACCTCATCCGAGGGGTACATTCCATAGGTAGAGATCCCCGCCCTTGCCAGGTCATGCTTCATATCCGGGAAATCGATGATCCCCGCGCTGTTATCGCAGTCATAGTAACGGATCCGGACATTTCGTTTTTCCATCTGTTCTTTCATCCATATGAACTTTTCATGCTGCTTCAGGGTATAAGTCTTATCCCTTTCATCTGCCCTGGAAAAGTGAGTAAACATCCCCTCCAGGCAGACATTCGAAAGGTGGCTGATCCTCTCCGCTGCCTCTGCGCTCTGTTCATTTACAGGGAAACCGATTCTTCCCATTCCAGTGTCGATCTTAATGTGAAAATACGCAGTCTTCCCCTGTCTGACCGCCTCCGCTGACATCCCGCGGGCCATCTCTTCCGTATAAACCGACGCGCGGATATCATAGCGGATCATCTCTTCATATTCGTCAGGAAACACACATCCGAGCACAAGGATCGGTTTCTCCGCGCCGGACCTCCTGAGCTGGATCCCTTCATCGATACATGCCACCGCATAACCCCATATATACGGTACTTTTTCAAACATCCGTGCAATGGGCACAGCTCCGTGTCCGTATCCGTCCGTCTTCACGACCGCGATCAGACGGGCGTCCCCTCCGATCCTCTTTTTCATCTGTTCCATATTATATAAAATCGCGTCAAGATCGATCTTTGCACATACCCTGTTATGCTGCTTCATTGTCTATTCTTCTCCTCTGTCCTGTTTGCGCAATACATTTTCTATCCCTGCGATGATGTCTCCCGCGAGCACACTGTACGCACCTTTTGCGCCGCGCGCTTCATCTCCCCCGCATGCATGGAGAAACACTCCCAGGCACGCGCTGCCGAACGCGTCCATCCCCTGGGCGCAGAGCCCTGTGATCGCCCCCGCGAGCACATCCCCTGACCCTGCCTTTGCCATGGCGCTGTTTCCGGCGAGGTTCAGGAAGGGCGGCCTCCCCTTCTGCGCCACTGCGGTCCGGCTGTCTTTGAGCACCCACACAGCCGGGTATTGCTCTGCGAACTCCCGGACAGTCTCCAGCCGGTCCTCTGCCAGTTCCGCGATGTCCCGCCCTGTCAGCCGGGACATTTCTTTCATATGGGGCGTCAGAACAAGGGGGATCCTGCTTCCTTTCAATCCATCCATATGCCTGCTCAAGAGATTCAGTCCATCCGCGTCAATGATACATGGGGTATCCGCTTCTCTCAGTATATGGAGGAGTATTTTCTCAGAGACCTCTTCCGTGCTCAGCCCGCATCCGATGCACACAGTATCCGCCCATTTCAGAAGACCGGAAAGCTGTCCCGGATCATACCCGGTGTAGCACGATACGATTGCTTCCGGGAGAAGCTGCTGGATCACAGTCCGGTTCTCCTCCGCTGTGTAGACCTGCACCAGTCCGGCGCCCACAGCATAAGCCGCCCTTGCGGACAGATAACAGGCGCCTGCCATCCCCCGGCTCCCCGTGACCATGAGGACTCTGCCGTAGCTGCCCTTATGGGAATCCGCCTTCCGCGGCGGGAGCAGGTCAGGAATATCCTTCCTGTCGTAAGTAAAGCATACTCCCGGATCTTCCCGGAAAAAATCCGTGCTGATCCCAATGGGGGCAGCCACAGTCTCGCCTGCATACGCTTTCCCGGGAAATAATTCGCATCCCGCTTTCACACATGCCATAGCGACCGTCAGATCCGCGCGGAACGCCGTCCCCAGTATCTGACCTGTCCGGGCGCATACTCCGGAGGGGATATCCACTGCCACCTTACGGCAGTCCTGACTGTTCATCCAATGGATAATTTCACAGTATCTCCCTGTGATCTCCCTGCTTAACCCCACGCCAAACACTGCGTCTATTATTACAGTATATTCTTCCCCCGGGATTTCAGTGAATACCCGGATACCCATGCGCTCCGCGATCTTTTTCTGGAGAGCGCACTCCCCGCTCAGAGAGGCTTCATTCCCTGCGAACAGGATCTCCGCATGCATCCCCTCCTCTTCCAGGAGACGCGCCACGGCAAACCCGTCCCCTCCGTTATTTCCGCTCCCGCAGACCACGAGCGTCCGGGAAGTATCGATCTTTCTCTCACGCATCGCTTCCACAACTTTAAGCGCCGCCCGCTCCATCAGCACAAGGGAGGGCACTCCCAGCTCCTTTATCGTATATGTGTCGGCAGCCTTCATCTGGACACCGTCCGGCAGATACCTCACCTTCTCCACCTTCCTTCCTGTTCTTATGATCCGGCAGACATTTATCTGCCTTATTATGAAATATACCCCGCAGCTGGCTGCGGGGCTGTATTGTCACTCTCTGTTTTTTCTTCCTGACTCGCGCTGGCTGATATTATAAGACAGTTTCATAAGGCTGTCCGAGAGATGTACGCTCTCCACGATCACATCCTTCGGAAGAGTCAGATCGGTATGGGCAAAATTCCATATCGCTTTTATCCCATTTGCAATGAGAATATCCGCTACTTCCACTGCCTTTGACTTCGGAATCGTAAGCGCCGCGATCTCGATCTCATTCTTCTGGAGAAAATCCACCAGCTCATCCATCATCCTCACCCGGATCCCCCGGATGGTCATCCCTTCCAGACGGGGATTCACATCAAACAGGCTCTTCAGGACAAATCCGCTCCTCTCGAAGGATGCGTAATTTGCCAGCGCCTGTCCAAGATTTCCGGCGCCGATGATGATAAAGTTATGCGTCTTATCCAGCCCCAGGATCTTCCCGATCTCTGTATACAGGTACTTTACATTGTACCCGTATCCCTGCTGTCCGAATCCGCCGAAATTATTCAGATCCTGCCGGATCTGGGACGCTGTCACATGCATCTTCTTGCTCAGGTCATTCGAGGAGATCCTCTCCACGCCCGCTTCCAGAAGATCGCCCAGATACCGGTAATACCGGGGCAGCCTTGAGATCACTGCTCTGGATATTTTTCTGTGTTCCAATTCTATCACCTTCCATCGCACGGCTTCTGAAACCCTGGAGCCGTACGCTTTTTTCACTATGGTTTATTATATAAAATAGTTAATATTATGTCAATTTTTAGTTTTTCTTTCCCTGCCGTTTCTTGTATTTTAGCGAGATTCCGTTATAATGGTTATCTGAGAGGAGGAGTACCGATATGATACTCGCATGCCATAATATCAGCAAATCCTTCGGCGACCGCATCATTGTACAGAACGGTTCTTTCCACATCGAGGAGAGAGAAAAGGCCGCTCTGGCAGGTGTAAACGGAGCCGGGAAATCCACAATATTAAAAATGATCATGAACGAAGAGCCCACAGACGGCGGAGATATCATCCTGGCTAAGGGAAAGACGATCGGCTATCTCGCCCAGCACCAGGAGCTCATCCCCCACGGGACGATATACGAAGAGCTTCGCAGCGCCAAAGCGGACATCCTGGAGATGGAGCAGCGCCTGCGCGCCATTGAACAGGAATTAAAAAGTCTGTCCGGCGACGCCCTGGAAAGCAGGCTGGAAACATACAACCGCCTTCAGTCAGAATTCGAATCGCGGAACGGATACGCCTGTGAGAGTGAGATCACAGGCGTATTGAAAGGACTTGGATTTACAGAGGAGGAATTCTCCAAAAAGACAGACACCCTCTCCGGGGGACAGAAAACACGGGTAGCTCTGGGAAAACTGCTCCTGACCAGCCCGGACATCCTGCTCCTGGACGAGCCTACCAACCATCTGGACTTGAATTCCATCGCCTGGCTCGAGACCTTCCTCATCAATTATCCAGGCGCGGTATTCATTGTGTCCCACGACCGCTTCTTCCTGAACCGGGTCGTGACAAAGGTCGTTGAGATCGAAAACGGGGAGATCCGGATGTACCTGGGAAATTACCAGGCTTATTCCAAAAAGAAGCGGCAGCTCCGCGACGCCCGGCTCAAAGAATACCTGAACCAGCAGAGAGAGATCCGCCACCAGCAGGCAGTCATCGAAAAACTCCGCTCCTTTAACCGTGAAAAATCTATCCGCCGCGCGGAGAGCCGTGAAAAAATGCTGGAAAAGATGACCCCTGTCGAAAAGCCTGTGGATGAACCGAGGGAGATGCATTTTACTCTGGAGCCGTCCTGCATCAGTGGAAACGATGTTCTCTCAGTAGAAGGATTGTCAAAACAGTTTGACAGCCAGGTCCTCTTTCAGGATGTCAGCTTTGAGATCAAACGAGGGGAAAATGTCGCGATCATTGGCGATAACGGCACCGGAAAGACCACGCTCCTTAAGATCCTCAATCAGGTGCAGAAGGCAGACGCCGGTTCCTTTACCCTTGGAGCCAAAGTGCAGATCGGATACTATGACCAGGAGCACCATGTACTCCACGACAGCAAGACGATCTTCGATGAGATCTCCGATGATTATCCGTCGCTTAACAATACACAGATCCGCAACACGCTCGCTGCCTTTCAGTTCACAGGAGACGAGGTGTTCCAGGTGATCTCCACTCTGAGCGGCGGAGAAAAGGGACGCGTCTCCCTGGCAAAGCTAATGCTCTCAGAAGCGAACTTCCTCATACTGGACGAGCCCACCAACCATCTGGATATCGCCTCAAAGGAGATCCTGGAAGAAGCGCTAAACAATTACAGCGGCACAGTACTCTATGTGTCCCATGACCGCTACTTTATCAACCAGACTGCCACACGTATCTTGGAACTGGTGAACCAGACCTTTGTAAACTATATCGGGAACTATGACTACTATCTGGAGAAAAAAGAAGAACTGACCAGGGCCTATGCATCTGCTCCCGCTTCCGGGAATCCGGGAAATTACAGGAATGGCGCATCTACATCAGGGAATGTCTCAGAAAGCGCTGCCCGTCCTTCTGCTTCCGCTTCTTCCAAGCCGACTGCGCTGAGCTGGCAGGAGCAGAAAGAACAGCAGGCAAAAGAACGGAAGCGGAAAAACGATCTGAAGAAGACGGAGGAAGAGATCTCCCGGCTGGAAGACCGGAATGCAGCCATCGACCACGAACTGACATTAGAAGAAGTATACTCCAACTCCGTCAAATGCCAGGAACTGGCATCCGAACGGGCTGCGAATGAAGAAAAGCTGGAAGAGCTTTACGAAAAATGGGGAGATTTAGCGGAGTAAATTTGTGGGGAAGCCAGCAATAGAGTAAAGGGTCCGAAAACACCGAAGCGCAGGTTTGTCGAAGACGTATACAGGTTTCACGCACAGATGCTTCCCAGGATTTCCTCCAGAGCATTTTTACTGCTCGTGTGGCATCTTACCACCTCTGCGTTGCACCTGTCTGCCTCTTCCACCGCGCAGCGGACCATTTTATGGGATACAGTATTGGTAAAGAGCACGATCAAATCCGGGCTGCCTATCTGTTTTCCCAGACTTGCCGGCATCTGGGTGAATACCTTTGCCTTGCATTTGAACCTTTTACATATCTGTTTATACTGACATACCATTCTGTCATGACCGCCTATGATAACAACACTCATATGGAACCTCCTGATGAAAAAAATATGGCTGCGTTCATTTCATTAGTTAGTTTAACCTAACTTTTATGAATATGATACACTACAAAACAAAAATTGGCAAGAACATTTTGATATTTATTCTCACAATTCAGCTTTGTGATTAAGTTACAGACCCCGGCATATGTTTTGGCGTATACTTTCCTCACAATGTACAGGAGGATTATTTATGCTGAAACAACAAAGAAAAGCCAAAATCAACACTGAGCAGTGCGTTGCCTGCGGCAGCTGTATCAGAGTCTGCCCGCGGAACGCTGTTGCAATTCCCCGGGGGATCTTTGCGCTGGTAGATGAGAAACTGTGCGTAGGCTGCGGAAAATGCGTAAAAGAGTGCCCTGCCAGCGTCATCAGACTGGAGGTGGTCAGTATATGAAAGCAAAAAAGAAATGGCATGATTATCTGTGGATCCTGTCTTTGACCTATCTGGTGCTTGGTTTTTTTAATATCCTTTTTGCCTGGCTGGGACTGCTGTGTTTCTTTATCCCGCTGATCATATCCGCGGTGAAAGGGAACAAGGCTTACTGTAACAAATACTGCGGCCGGGGCCAGCTCTTCTCCCTGATCGGCGGCAGGTTCGGGCTTTCGCGCAGAAAGGATATCCCTGCGTGGATGCGGTCAAAGTATTTCCGCTACGGTTTCCTCGCATTTTTCCTTGCGATGTTCCTGGTCATGCTCTGGAATACATATCTTGTATTCTCAGGCGCCTCAGGACTGAAGCAGGTCGTCACTCTGCTGTGGACCTTCAGGCTGCCGTGGAACTGGGCGTACTATGGCTCCCTCTTCTCACCGGGCGTGGCCCAGTTCGCCTTTGGATTTTACAGTGTGATGCTCACCTCCACGGTACTCGGACTGGTGACCATGGCGCTCTTCAAGCCCCGCTCGTGGTGTGTGTACTGCCCCATGGGCACGATGACTCAGCTCATCTGTAAAACAAAATCATAAATTTTACTCGACTGAATACAGCAAATGTGATAAGATACTGGCAAATAATTAAGGAGGGACAATGATTATGAAAAATCTGATCCGGAAAATGTTACTTGTTATGTGTGTTACAACGTTTGCGCTCGCTTTCACCGCCTGCGGGAAATCTGATAAGTCTGAACCCGCGGCCGCAGAGGAAGAGAAAGCATCGAAAGATGTAGCTGAAGAACCGGAAGAACCAGAGACAAAAACTGAAGAGAATACCTCTGATCTCCCTGCTTCCGGCAAATATGCAACCCTGGAAGATTTTCTGAATTCTGATATGATGCAGGAACAGTTAGACAGCCAGGTTGCTTCTCTGGAAGGCACTGGTCTGACTGCCGAGGTTACTGCTGAAGATAACAGGCTGGTATATAACTTTATTTTCACTGACCCCAATATGACGGCCGGGGTTGATGCCTCCACGCTTCAGTCAAATCTTGACTCTCAGGCATCCACCTTTGAATCCATTGCATCCACGATCCCGCTCGCTGTAGAAATCGAGAATCCGGTCGTAGTGGTACGCTATCTGGACAGCGCAGGAACAGAGCTTGCCTCCCGCGAGTTTACTCCTCCGGCTGAATGATCCTCCGGAAAGCTATTTAACAGGTCAGATTAAAAAGATACCCGCTTGAGAATGCCCGTTATCCGGAGCGTTTTCGCGGGTATTTTTTATTTCTGGATATCTGGTGCGGCGGAGGGATATATCCCCGGCGTACGGAACATACCGCCATACAGCTCTGTTACCCTGTCATTTACTGCCTCCGGCTCAAGGATCACAATGAAGTCATACTCCCCGGCAGCCGTTCTTACCTTCTCTTCATCCAGGTGATCTGTAACGTCCACATGCGGGGCATACAGAAAATACCTGCTCACATACTCTGCCTCACCATATGTCACCTGCCCGCCTTTGTCAGTCACTGCCACAAGGTATCTCCTCTGATCTTCCGTTCCGTCCGGGTACCACCTGTCCCCCATGATCTTTTCTGCTTTTCCCGGCAGGGAATTTCCGTATTCCCTCTGCACTGCTGCCAGCCCGTTATATTCGGAAAATATGAAATTCAGAGCCACGGCAAAAGTAACCAGAACTCCATACTGATAACGTCTCTTCGCAGCCGGAGAAGAATACGCCCGGTAAGCCCCCGCCTCATCGATATCCACGGCAAAGGAATGCTCCATATCAACGGTCGCTCTCATAAACAGAAGCCCCGCAAACAACACCATGATGCTGCACGCATATCTCTCAAAACCGGCAAGGCGCAGCGCCTCTTCTTCCGGCATGGAAAACAGGTACAGTCCTAAGATCCCCGCATAGTATCCCACAGTCATCACATCCCCCAGGAGCAGCGTCCACAAAAGCCCCCATCTCCGTTTCAGGTGCAGGCGCGCGAAAACCACTGCCCCTGCCGCAGCGAGATTACAAAGCAGGAAGACCTGTGCCGCGCGCCCCGAGAGGTTCAGCGCCTCCCTCACAAAACGCCCTGCGATCACACCGTACAGATCAGCGTCCGCAGTGACAGATCCAGAATTTCCGCCTGCCGCGCTCAGGCTGAATTTCCCCTCATATCCTGCGAGCGCGGTCCCTGAGTGGTACTGCCACAGAAGATACGGCAGGACAGCGGCAGCCACCGTCAGGAATGCCGCGGCCCATCTCTTTTCCCCCGGTCCGGTCCGGCCGCACTCTCCTTCACGGCTTCCCTGTGATTTCCGAAAGAAGACATTCCTCAGATATGGGACAAAGGCAAACACCGCGAAGATCAGTCCTGTATTCTTTACGATCCCCAGGTATCCCAGTATCACCCCGGACAGAAGGGACGCCCGCCATCTCTGCCGTCGGTACCGGTACGAACAGGCGATGGACGCTATGGCAAGGAGAGGGAGGAGAAAATCAACAAGCAGATTATTGATCCGGATCGTCAGGTTCAGGTAAGACAGCATAGAGCACCCCATTGCAAGAAAAGAATATAAAAGAAATCTCCTCCTCTCCTCCACGACGCCGAACACTGCCAGGAAACACGCAAAGATCAGGGCATTGTGCGCAAGCAGCATCACTCCCTGGGACCTGCCGAGAAACAGGCAGACATAATAGATAAACACACTGCTGCCCGGCGGGTAATCCAGGAACGTGACCATCTCTGTATCCAGTCCCGGAAACCGGTGTGCTGACAGGAGATATTTCACCATGACCGCCCAGTGGGAGAAATTATCATAGTGAAGAAGCTTCAGATGCAGGATCAGCCCTGCAAAGACCAGAGTCACAGCGCCAAAGCAGACGCCGAAAAATCCCGGCATGTGTATCCCTGTCTTTCTCCGGAGCAGAAGGCAGAAAAAATAAGCAGAACCTGCCAGCCCGCCTGCCAGGACCAGGTAGGCCGCGGGCCTGAGCGCCCCGAAAAGCCCTCCTGCATAGAGTATAAGGCTGATCCCTGCCATTGTAAAAACAGGCGTAAAATAGGCATGGATCTTCAGGACTCTGTGAACAGCAAATCCATATCCCCAGGCGGACAGGACAAACACTGCTGCTTTCATGACTGATCTTATCTCTTCCAAATTCCTTCTCCTTTCCGCCTCAGGAAGATATTCTGGCGCACATCATCGTAGACTGTCCTCCACGGATCGATCTCCCGGGGCAGGGAGTGCTCTCTGTCATGGATGATCTGGAGCCAGTTCCTCTTATCCGCTTCACTGAGCGGCACGACCGAAGCCGCATAGATCCTGCCTTTTTCATCCTGCTTCGAGTAGACAATCTCCGCTTCGAGCTCTGCCCTGTAATGTTCCGTCAGCGCAGTGATATGGAATCTCCCGCCGCCTTTCAGTCCGGGCGCCGGCTCTGTTTCTCCGGCGTCCTCCCCGCACATGCGGAAAGCGATCCCCTCCTCTGACACATCCACTGTCAGTCCCTTCATTTCCTTCATTCCCGCCGTTTCCGTCTTTCCTGCCCGGATCCGGACCGGCACCTCTGCCCGGATTCGTTCACTTTTCCTCTTTGCCTCTCTTCCCAGCATAAAAAACACCGCGTAGACAAGCCCGGTCAGGTTATAGCACAGCCAGAACAGGATGACGCTGCTGTATACGAGCGCCATGCCGTATTTCCCGTAAGAGAACCTGATCAGCGACGCGAGCGTGAGCGCCAGAAGGATCCCGTGAGGGATCAGGAAGCGCAGGGAAGCTGTCCTGCCCTTTCTCTTCTTTTTGTCCGTCACCCTGAATCTGTGCTGATGGATCCCGATGGACTCCAGAAGCACCGGGAGGACCAGGTAGGGCGCAAGGATCGTATCAATGATCTGGCTCCACCTCATATTCCTCACATTGGTGCTCAGATACCGCACGGAGATGCCATACAGTAGGTGAGAGGGAAGCCAGAAGGCAAGCAGCTCCCAGAACCCGCATTCCACCAGCCGGAAGCCAAACAGAGCGAACAGGACGGGCGACAGGATAAAGATCATCCGGCAGAGGAATGACCACCAGTACAGGTAAGCGTTCAGATAGGCAAGACGGCCTGCCGCGGAAAGTTCCCTGGTAAATATGGCGTTTGTATTCTGGATGCTCTGGATCACTCCGCGCGCCCAGCGGACCCGCTGCCGGATCATGCTTTCCACCGTCGTGGTAGAGAGCCCCGCTGCCAGGACCTCCGTGGAGGCATAGGTGATATACCCCG
Source organism: uncultured Mediterraneibacter sp. (assembly GCA_944376695.1). Lineage (GTDB taxonomy): Bacteria > Bacillota > Clostridia > Lachnospirales > Lachnospiraceae > Mediterraneibacter. The sequence goes on from CALWDM010000029.1 coordinate 19,546, forward strand.
CCTTCTGGAGCCGGAGGCTTGTCTCAAAGTCCTCTGTGACCGTCCCGTACGGAAAGCCTCCGATCTCTTCAAGGGCGCTGCGCAGGATCACCGTATTGCTGCCGGTATACGCCGCGGAATTGGACGCATTCCGCATAACATTGACCTCCCTTGAAAAGAAATCCTGCTCGTTGGGGATCTCTTTTTCCGAGAAAAGGTTAAACTGGAACAGATCCTGGTTGTAAAAGCTCTGGGGAGTCTGCACAAGCCCCATGTTCACTTCAGGATCCAGAAAATACGGCACTGTCTTCACCAGGAACTCCCGCCTCGGTATCATATCCGCGTCGAACGTAGCAATCAGAGGAGAGGATGTATGGGCTAGCGCATTGTTATAATTGCCTGACTTTGCATGCCGGTTATCCGAAAGCCCCAGATAACCCACCCCAAGCCGCTGAGCCAGCTCTTCTGCCTCCCGCCTGCAGCCGTCGTCGCAGAGATAAATGTGCACCTTTCCCTTATCCGGATATTCCAGAAATGTGCATGCATTCACCGTCTTGTACAAAAGCTCTGCCGGTTCATTATGCGTGGCGATCAGTACATCTACCTCCGGGTACTTCTCCTCAGGCACATCCGGCAGGCGGCGGAGAGTCTTCTTTGCCCTCATGCGGCTTATCATAAGCTCAAACATCCCAAGCGTAGTGACCATCTCGGCCACAGCCAGCAGGATCCCGGCTGCCGCCTGAAACACTCCATCTGTCCATGGGATCGTCCCGAACACTCTCCAGATCAGATAGACTGAGGAAAAACAGATCGTCAGGATAAAAATGCGGTTTCTCTTCTTATCAGGCTCCATCTCTCTCCTCCCTCTCCCTGTCCATACATCGGTCACTTTTATCCCCGGCGAACACCCAGATCTTCTGGATCCTGTATGACGCGAAGAACAGGGCTGTATCGCAGAAAATCTTCCACAGCGGCGTCACCGGGACAAAGAGGCTCAGCACAAAGACAAACGAAGCGGACGCCGCCGCCACGGCAGCGCACAGGACAAGATACCTGGACAGCGCTTTCTGTTCCGAGCGAAATACATAGCCGCGGTTCAGGGCATAGTTCAGTCCTGCGGAAGCCGTCCTTGCAACCCCTGTCGCTGCGGCGATCTTCCAGAACCCGATCTCGCCCGTCCCGGCGGTGATCGCCTCCAGGACAGCCCAGAACAGGAACACATCGAGAGCCGCGCAGACCAGAGAGCTGGCGGCAAAACGGATCAGTTCGGAAAAAAGCGCCCAAAGGACGCTGACGCTGTCCCTGAACGGGCGGAAATGGGAGCCCGTGTTTCCGTCTTCATAGATTGTCCGTATCGGCCTGTCCGCGATAGGCACTCCGTTTTTCGCGCAGAAGACCAGCATCTGTGTCTCATACTCAAACCGCTCTCCCGGTATCTCCCGCATCAGATCCAGAAGACTCCCGTCAAGCGCGCGGAGTCCTGTCTGGGTATCCCTGAGCCACTTTCCGCACACAAGCCAGAAAAGGAACGAGACGACCCGGTTCCCGAAAAGGGACCGGAACGGCACTCCTTCCTCTGAAAAATCTCTCACCCCGAGAATAAGCGTCCCCGGTTCCACTGCTGCCATTCCGAGGACATACTCCACATCCTCCGGAGAGTGCTGCCCGTCACAGTCCACGCAGATGATACGGCTTTTCTTCCCTGCCTTCTCCGCCACATAGGCGAACGCAGTCTTCAGCGCCCTGCCCTTTCCGCGGTTCTGCTCATGCCGCAGGACGGTGCAGCCTTTCATCCCCCTGATCCTGTCAAATATCTGCCTGCTGGCCTCCCCGGACCCATCGTCCACCACCAGGACAGAAGCGCAGATCCTCTGCCGCAGCTCCGTAATATATGCGCACAGTCCGTCCCCCGGCTCCAGCGCCGGGATAATGATCCAGTTCTTCATAGTCTCACACTCTTTCATTTCCCGTCACTCTTCCCTGCTCTTAAGATCCAGCAGCCTGCTCCTCGGACAGTTCTCCCGGCATCTGATGCACTCCTTCTTCATGCAGGATATTTTTTCTTTATTGACATAATAGCGGTCCTTTCCAAGATATTTCGCGATATAGAGGGCGGTGTCCGCGCACTTGTAAAGTGCTTTGTAAGAACGGACTGTTCCGTCTATGGGGACAGCCCCGATACTGACGGATACTCTGTACTTTTTATAATACGTTCGGAGTTTCTCCCTGACGCCGGACATGACCGCACAGAAAATTTCCTCCAGCCTCTCATCGGGAACCTGCCCTGAGATCAGCGCCGCAAACTCATCTCCGCCAAGCCGTCCCAGACTGTCACCCTTTCGGAAACACTCTCTCAGACACGCCGCGAACCTCTCCAGTACCCGGTCGCCCTCAGGATGCCCCTCTGAATCATTGACTCTTTTAAAATTGTCAAGGTCAAAGAGCACAAAGATCCCCGCAGGAGCCTCCTGCTTCAGGAAGGTTTCCACCCGCTTCTCCATCCCTCTCCTGTTATAGAGACCGGTAAGCTTATCCCGCTCTGCCTCTGTCCTTACCTGAGACAGCTCATCCTCCATCCGGTGCATCCCTTCCGCCTGATCCAGATATCCCCTCTCCAGTTCTGATATGGCGGCCACAAACGCCCGAACCTCAGGTATCCCGGCATCCGCGGCCTCTGAGCCCGCCGCGCCCGCCAGAACCCTGCTGATGTCTTCCTTCAAAGTCTCAAAATGCCGGAACAGGTATTTTTTCAGATAATAGCGCACGAGCAGGATCGCCGCGGCACTGACAGCCCCGATGCCGATGAGTCCCTCCCAGAAAGACCACGTTATATTTTTCAATACCGCGTCCAGAGCTGAAAAGGCGGCCAGATACATTCCGTCTGTCTCCCGCACGAGAACTGTCTGATATATTCCGTTTACCCTGAGAACCGCTGCCTCCCCGCCGGAAAGGGAATCCAGAAGAGACAGGAGATCCGCGTCCGTATCGATCCCCGGCAGATCAAAATCCTGAGCATTATTCTGTGTGATTCCTGCTATTTTACCGCTTTCCTTATTTACCGCGAGGATGCCTGTCCGATACTCGGTTGTCGCCTGTCTGAGGATGGAGCGCACCAGGTCCTCCCTGTCCATCAGGCCAGGCCTGTCCGGATCCGCATCGACACGCACCGCCGCAAACTGCCCGGAGCGAGCCTTCACGATCACATAGAATGCCGCCTTTTCCCCGGCGTCCTCCGGCATTTTAACGATCGTCCGGCTGGCATAGTCCTCCTGAGATTCCTTGAGAGCTGCCAGCTCTTCCTGGCTTTCATACAACTCCCCTTTTCCGCCTCCCGTGCTCATCAGGATCTCGCCGGAGTTACCGATCACAGAGATCCCTCTCACTTCCATAATCTCTTTTAATATCCCAAGCTCCTCTTCTGAGATCAGCCGCGGATCGTCTGACAGGATATACTCTACCGCCCAGGCGCGCTTCAGATAATCATCCTCCAGAAGCTCCAGCCGGGCCAGGTAATCTTCAGAGGCATGTGACAGATTCTCCTCTACCCCGTCCAGGAGCTGGCTGAGATAGTGGCTGTTCTCCGTACGGCTCCTCTCATACAGGCTGACCGTAAAGATCAGCACTGTAAAAAGCGTTGACACTCCCAGGACAAGCGCCAGTCTCTGATACAGTTTTCTCATATGCCGCGCCTCCCCAATCCAGTTCCGAGTCACATCTAGGATACGCTGAATGCTCATTTTCTATACTTTCCGTTCTTCCTTCCAGGTCATACATGAAAAAATCAACTATCATTATTTTTTATAAACTGTATATATTTAATATTGACAGTTGTTACAGTTTATGCTAATCTGTACATGTAAGATAAGTACAGCAATTACAAAAGGAGTAAATCAGATGAATGAGCATTATATTTCCATACGGCATCTTTCCAAAAAGTTCAGCAAAGACTTTGTGCTGAAGGATGTCAGCGCAGAACTTGGGAAAGGCGAAATCCTGGGGTTCCTGGGCCCCAGCGGGGCGGGGAAAACGACCACCATCAAGATCCTCACAGGACAGCTCCGCCCTACTTCCGGGGAGGCGGAAGTGCTCGGCATCCCATGCGACAGGATCGATGAAAGAATCTATGAACAGATCGGCATCGTCACGGATGTCAGCGGCGTCTATGAGAGGATGAGCGTATATGACAACCTGAAGTATTTCGCACGGCTTCTGAATGTTCCTCTCAAAGAGATCGATCCTCTCCTGAAACGGATCGGTCTCTATGAGCACCGGAAGAAACCTGCCTCAAAGCTCTCCAAAGGACAGACGCAGAGGCTGATCCTCGCCAGGGCGATCCTCCACAGGCCGAAGGTGCTCTTCCTCGACGAGCCCACCAGCGGCCTGGATCCGTCCACAGCGCTTGAGGTGCATAAGCTTTTAATGGAGTTAAAAGACGAGGGCATGTCCATCTTCCTCACCACTCACAACATGGAGGAAGCGACAAAGCTCTGCAGTCATGTGGCTCTTTTAAATGAAGGCGTCATCGTGGAGTACGGCTCGCCGGAAGAGATCTGCCTGAAATATAATAAAGTAAAAAAATACAGAGTACAGCTCACAGACGGGAGCCGGCATCTTCTGGAGCAAAGCTCTCAGACAGCGGAAAAGATCGCGTCCTGGATGGACAGCGGACGGATCGAGACACTGCACTCCTGCGAACCCACGCTGGAGACGGTATTCTTAGAAGTGACAGGGAGGGAATTACAATGAGAATGAAACCAGTACATCTGCGGAAGCTTGCCGCCATCACAGAAGTAAAAGGAAAAGCGCTGTTCAGCAAGAACTTCATCATTATGCCTATCTTTTCTCTCGGATTTACTTTCCTTATGAAAGCCGTATACGGAGCCGGCGCAGAAGGCACATCTGACATGAGCGCTTATGCCCTTGCCCTCGGCGTGCTCATGAACATCCTGATGGAAGGGGTCTACTGTACGGCAGCCGCCCTCGCGGAAGAGAAGGAAAAAAATACGCTCCGCACACTCATGACGTCCTCGGTAAACGGTCTGGAGTTTTTTCTGGGAAGCCTGAGTCCTGTCGTTCTCATGTCCACAGTTGTAAATGTACTGTGCGCATTTATTGCCGGGTTTGAGATGGGACTGTCTCAGTGGATATCTTTCCTGGCCATCACAGTGGCCTGCTCCGCCATCAGCGCGGTCATTGGCATGATCTTCGGGATCTTTTCAAAAACACAGGTCTCGGCGGGTACGATCACGACCCCCGCGCTTATCGTCTTCATGATGGTTCCCATGTTCTCCGGATTCAGCGGGACACTGGAAAGGCTATCAGAACTTTTGTTCACAGGGATCATCTTTCATGCCATCGCAAATATCAACAATAGCCTGCCTTCCACGGATATAAAAGGCATCCTTGTCCTTGCCGCAGAATTTCTCATATCTGTTGCGGTCTTCCTGGCGCTGTACCGGAAAAATGGTTTCGAGCGATAAGGATCAGAATGTGAGGTGAAGGTATGGAGATTATTTTAAGCAATGCCAGTGACCGCCCCATCTACGAGCAGATCACCTCGCAGATCAAAGAGATGATCATGAAAGGAGATCTGAAACCGGGCGAGCCGATGCCCTCTATGCGCAGGCTCGCCAGAGACCTGCATGTGAGCGTCATCACGACCCAGAGGGCTTATGACGACCTGGCGCGGGACGGCTTTATCGTCACAGTCCCCGCCAAAGGGACCTTTGTCTCCGCGCAGAACCAGGATTTTATCCGGGAAGAGAATCTGCGCAGGGTGGAAAAGCTGCTCTTAGACGCCGCGGCGCTGGGAAGGGAAAACGGCCTCTCCCTTGATGATCTGAAAAATACACTGGAAGTCGTTTACACGGAGGAGTGACCTATGGATTACGCGATACAGGTAAAAAACCTGTCAAAAACATATAAAGATTTCAAACTGGACAATATTTCCCTTGACCTGCCCTGCGGGACAGTGATGGGACTGATCGGGGAAAACGGGGCTGGAAAATCCACCTTTATCAACGCCCTGCTCAATATCACGGACTCGCAGTACGACCAGGTGACCATCCTCGGGCGCGACCTGAGGACGCAGGAGACACTCATAAAAGAAGACATCGCCGTCATTTTCAGCGATTCCCACTATGACCTGGACTTTACGCCCCTCTTTGCCGGGAAAATGCTCTCCATGATTTACAAAAACTGGGATCAGCAGAAATATCTTGGTTATCTGGAACGCTTCGGGCTTCCGCCGGAGAAACGTCTGAAAAAGTTTTCTACCGGCATGCGGGTAAAATTAGAGTTCGCCGCCGCTTTGAGCCACGATCCGAAGCTGCTCATCCTCGACGAGGCGACAAGCGGGCTGGACCCGGTCGTGCGCGACGAGATCCTTGATATCCTCCGGGAATTCACAGAGGAGGAAGACCGGGCGGTCCTCATGTCGTCCCACATCACAAGTGATCTGGATAAGATCGCGGATTATATTGCCTACATTCACGAAGGGAAGCTGCTGTTCGTCAGGACATATGACGACCTGCAGAATAACTACGGCATCATCAACTGCGGCAGACAGCTCTTTGACGCCTTAAGCCCGGATGACATCGCGGCTTATAAGAAGGAGGCGTACAGCTGCCGCGTGCTGGTTACCAACAAACAGAAGCTTAAGCGCGTTTTCTCTGACATCCACATTGAAAATGCCTCGATCGAAGATATCATGCTGTTTTATATCAAAGGAGAAAAGATACGATGAAAGGGATCATTCTGAAAGATTTATATGACAATTTCTGTATTCCGAAAAATGCGGCCGCCTACATATTCGCCGGCCTGCTCACCATACCGGTCGGATTCCTGGTCCGTTCCGAATATTATTATATCCTGTTTTCGATGATCATCCTGCCTCTGATCGGCGGATGTGCCCTGGAATATCCGACAGAGCAGGAAGAAAGAGCAAATTTCACCAGGCTTCTGGCCACATTTCCCGTGTCAATGGCGCAGATCGTGACTGCAAAGTATATCCTCGGGCTCTGTTCTGCTGCAGTCTGCAACTTGTTCGCCCTGATGTGCGCCATGATGCAGGTATATATCCACCATACGGTCTCTCTGTCAGAAGCGCTGCGCATATGGGGCATCGGGATCAGCATCTCCCTGATCTTCCTCTCTCTCATATATGTAGGTTATTTCCTTCTCGGCAGACGGTGGGGAACCGTCTTTTTCATCGGCGTAACCTGCCTGATCGCCGCTGTATACGGGGCATCCAGCATTCTGGTAGGCGTTGAGGCGATCTTCAGACTCAGCCCTGTGCTGATACTCTGTCTGCTGCTTGCCGGAGCTGTGATGCTGGCGCTCAGCCGCTTTGCCTCTGTCAGGATCTACAAATGGAAGAATTCCTGATCCTGTATCACAGTGGAAAGGAGCAGGTTCCCGGCACTCTATGTAATATTTGCCACATGGTATCCCGCCTTTTCCACTGCCTGTCTCAGGAGATCATCCCCGATCTCCCGGTCACAGGAAATGCGGGCTCTGCCTTTTGAGAGACTGACTTCTGCGCTCACACCGTCGATCTGGTTCAGGATCTCCGTCACATCCGCCGCACAGTGTGCGCAGCTCATCCCCGATATCTCCATTGTCCTCCGGCTGACCACACGTCCGTCCAGCTTCTTTTTCGGGCTCTTCCCGCTTCCGGGACAGCAGCCCCCGGCGGGACATCCGACGCACTTCACTCCGTTTTTCTTCGCCCTGATCATATATGCCGCCGCGCTTCCGATCAGGAGCGCCAGGATCATAATCACAACAATATCAGCCATAACAAACGACCTCCTTTCTATCCGGAGCCAGGCGGCAGACAAAACGCTCTCTTTTGTCCGCCGCCGGCTGTTTATGATTTCTTCATTAATACTGCGTGCAGGCCGCACTCTGCTTATGCTGTATGCAGGCTGTACTCTGCCGCGAACTCCCTGTCAGACTTGCGGATCCTCCACACGATGATACCCGCAAATACAAGGACCGCGATCAGTCCCGGGACAAACGCTGTGCCAGGAGCGCCTGTGGTAATCAGAGTTCCGATCTGGTATACAAGGAATGCCACCGTATACCCGGTCGCAAGCTGGAGACAGATTCCGCCGAACAGCCATTTCCCGCTCTTCATCTCCGAGTTCATCGCCCCGAGCGCCGCAAAGCAGGGCGGCGTATACAGGTTGAACATCAGGTACGCGAGAGCCGCCGCCTTTGTCAGTCCCATGACCGCTGCTACTTCACTTCCGCTGCCGACCAGCGCGAACTCATCTGCATCGATGAGATTTGTGATACCGTAAACAACTGCCAGTGTACCCACTACATTCTCCTTCGCGATAAACCCTGTGATCGCCGCCGCCGCAAGCTGCCAGATGCCGAATCCGAGCGGGATAAACAGGATCGCGAAGGGATGCGCGATGCCTGCCAGGATGGAAGTGCTCTCCGCTCCTTCCTCCACAAGCTGGAACTGCCAGTTAAAGGTCTGCATAATCTGCACGACTGTGTTGCACACGAGGATCACTGTTCCCGCCTTGATGATATAGGCTTTTCCTCTCTCAAGCATAGATACGCACGCCCGTTTCAGGCTGGGGATCCTGTATTCCGGAAGCTCGATGATAAAGAAAGATCTGCGGTATTTCTGTCCTGTGATCCTCTTGACCAGGAGCGCCCCTAAAAGGACGAGCACAATGCCTGTCAGATACATTATAGCAGAAACCCACCACGCATCGGCAAAAAATGCGCCCGCAAATAACGCGATGACAGGAATTTTCGCCCCGCACGGCATAAACGGCGTAAGCATTGCCGTTGTCCTTCTCTCTCTTTCATTGCGGATCGTACGGGAAGACATAACGCCCGGGATCGAGCATCCTGTCCCGATGACCATGGGAATGACAGATTTTCCTGACAGGCCCACTCTCTTGAAGATCGGGTCCAGCACGACCGTCGCGCGCGCCATGTAGCCGCAGTCCTCCAGAAGGGCAATAAGAAAATACATCACCATTACGAGCGGAAGGAATCCGATTACCGCGCCCACACCGCCGATGATGCCGTCTACGAGAAGAGCGTACAGCAGAGGATTCGCGTTTTCCAGCAGACCGCCGACCCAGCCCTGGAACGTCTCGATCCAGCCCACAAGCCAGCCGGCGATCCATGTCCCCAGCGTTGTCTGGGATATGTAGAATACAAGGAAAATCACTGCCGCAAAGATCGGGATACCGATGATCTTATGGGTGATAATGCTGTCGATCTTATCCTGGACGTTCTTATCTTTTGTAAAGGTCTTTCTCTTTTCTACCTGCTTCACGATCCCATTCACGAACTCAAAACGTTTCCTGTCCGCCGCTTCCACAGCGTCTTTGTCCTTCAGATCAATATCCTCCTGCACATAGGGCGCCTCCTGCTTTCTGCCTTTTAAAGCGGCCGCCTGAGCCACAACCTCTTTCAATCCCTCATGCCCGGAGGAGATAGATATCGTCCTGACAACCGGACATCCCAGCTTTTCAGACAGAAGTTTTACATTGATCTCCGTCTGTTTTCTGTCCGTCACATCACTCTTATTCAGAGCGACTACTACCGGAATCCCCAGCTCAAGAAGCTGAGTGGTAAAAAACAGGCTGCGGCTCAGATTTGTGGCGTCTACGATATTGATAATAGCGTCAGGATTTTCCTGCTTCACATAACTGCTTGCAATACTCTCCTCTGATGTAAAAGGAGACATGGAGTAAGCGCCGGGAAGATCTGCAGCAACCAGTTCCTCCTCTCCGTCGTAATAAGCCTTCCTGATCAGGCTTTCCTTTCGCTCCACCGTAACGCCGGCCCAGTTTCCAACGTGCTCATTCCTGCCCGTCAGCGCATTGTACATCGTTGTTTTTCCGCTGTTCGGGTTTCCCGCAAAAGCAATTCTCATCTTACAAATCCTCCTTCATTTTTGATTAGTATAAACTAACCCATGCGCAAAAAAACAGCAGCCAATTACTGTTTTTTATATCGAAATAACTTTCGCCAAATCAGTATCAATATTGTATCTGCCGTCTTTGATAGAGACAACGCAGCCGCCTCTCACACGCGAGACGACAGTGATCGGCTCGCCGCTGTAGCATCCTAACGAAAACAAAAATCCTTCCAGTTCCTCATCCTCTGTCACAATGTCTTTTACAATGTAGTCTTCGCCTTCTCTGGCATCCATTAAATTCATATCAACCGGTCCTTTCATCGTACTGCCGGGACAGGGAAATATATTCCTCTCCCTTGATTATATTTCTAACTATCAGTAGTTTAAACTAACTTCTGTTTTTTTGTCAATAGTTTTATAAAATTAATTGAAAAATATTAATTTGCGCCCAAAATGCGGTTGTGTTATACTTGTTAAAGATATTACTCTCTTTTGAGAGAGTAATGCGTACGAATCATACGAGCGAGGTGGACAACATGCATACGAACGAATCAGCTGAAAATTATCTGGAAACGATCCTGGTCTTAAGCCAGAAACGTCCGGTCGTACGTTCTGTCGATATTGCAGCTGAGCTGAATTTTAAAAAATCCAGTGTCAGTGTGGCAATGAAAAAGCTCAGGGAAAACGGAAATATCACTGTCTCTCCGGAAGGCTATATCACCCTCACCCCATCCGGGCAGGAGATTGCGGACCGGATCTATGAACGGCACACCCTCCTCTCGTCATGGCTGGAGAGACTGGGTGTTGACAGGGAAGTCGCGGCGGAGGACGCGTGCAGGATCGAACATGTGATCAGCTCGGAGAGCTTCGAAGCGATCAAAAGGCATATCAAATGAACCAAAACAAAACCGGCAGTCCTTACCCTGCCGGTTTTGCCGTATTTCTCCCTGCTCATCAGAGCCCGATCCCGTCCAGAACGTCCTTCAGTTCCTCTGCTGATTCTCTCAGCATCTTTGTCTCTTCCTCATCAAAATTAATCTCCAGCACCTGCTCTGCCCCGCCTCTTCCGATCACTGACGGTATGCTCAGGCATAACCCGGACAGCCCGTATTCGCCGTCGAGCGCCACGGAAACCGGCGCTACGGTATGACTGTCTCTTACGATCGCCTCCGCGATCTTCGCGGCTGCCATACCGATGCCATAGTAAGTCGCCCCCTTGCGCTCAATGATCTCATAGGCACTGTCCCGCACTGCATGGTAGATATCCGCTTTCTCTTTCGAAAAGTCTTTATAGCCTTTCATGCGCGCAAACTCTTCCAGGCCGATCCCATAGATATTCGCACAGCTCCATACGGCGAGTTCGCTGTCCCCGTGCTCTCCCGCGATAAACGCATGGACATTTCTGCTGTCCACATGCAGTTTCTCACTGATCAGATATTTCAGCCTCGCAGTATCCAGCACTGTCCCGGAACCGATGACCCTCTCCTTTGGGAAGCCGGATTCTTTCAGCGCCACCTGCGTCAGGATATCCACCGGATTGGAGACAATAAGAAGGATCCCCTCGCATTTCACCCTCTTGATCTCCGAGATGACCGCCTGCATGATCCTTGCGTTTTTGTGCACCAGATCCAGTCTCGTCTCCCCCGGTTTCTGATTCGCTCCCGCGGTAATGATCACCACAGACGCATCCGCAATATCCTCATAGGTTCCCGCATAAATATCCATCGCATGAGAAAACGGAAGTCCATGGCTGATATCCATAGCCTCTCCCTCTGCCTTCGGGTGATTGGCGTCCAGCAGGACCATCTCCGAAAACATTCCCTTCTGCATAAGCGTATACGCGATCGTAGAACCCACGAACCCGCATCCTATGACTGCTGCTTTCTGTATATTTACCATATGTTTGCTCCTCCTTCATCAGACTTCAAATAATCCCTGGTAAAATACCCGGAATTATCCGTATCTTTATTATATAGTTGTTTCCATAAAACACAAGACATTTTCAGGTATTTTTTCCCAAACATAACCATTGTTTTTCTCACCCGGCAGGCTTATACTGTATAAGAATCAACTCAATACACGAAAGGAGCCCACACTTATGTTAAACGAAAAAGTTGCCGGACTTTTAAACGCACAGGTCAATAAGGAATTTTACTCCGCTTACCTGTATCTCGCATTTTCAAATTATTTTTCTGAGGAAGGTCTTGACGGATTTTCAAACTGGTATCGGATCCAGGCACAGGAAGAAAGAGATCACGCAATGCTTTTTGTGCAGTACATGCAGAACAATGACGCAAGAGTCACCTTCAACGCCATTGAAAAACCGGAGTTCTCAGCGGAAAAGCATATCGACGTCCTGAACGCCGGGCTGAAGCATGAACGCCATGTGACAGGTCTTATCAACAATATCTACGGAACAGCTTATGAAGTAAAAGACTTCCGCACCATGCAGTTCCTTGACTGGTTCGTCAAAGAGCAGGGCGAAGAAGAGACAAAGGCAAATGATCTGATCAGGAAAATGGAGCTGTTCGGCTCTGATCCCAAGAGCCTGTATCTGCTCGATCAGGAAATGGCAGCGCGCACATACGCCGCGCCGGCGCTCACACTGTAAAGACAGATTTGCCGGGGAGCCTCACAGTTTGAATCAAACAAGGCCCCCCGGCAAATACACATTTTATTTATACAATGCCCTGTGCTGTCATCGCTTCTACGACTTTCTCGAATCCGGCGATATTTGCGCCTACCACATAATTGCCCTTGAAGCCGTATTTCTCGGCCGCATCAGCCATATTGTGGCAGATATTCACCATGATATTCTGCAGTTTTGCGTCTACTTCTTCGAATGTCCAGCTCAGGCGCTCGCTGTTCTGAGACATCTCAAGCGCAGAGGTTGCCACGCCGCCTGCGTTTGCAGCCTTTCCCGGTGCGAACAGGACGCCATGCTCCTGAAGAAACTCTGTAGCTTCCATTGTCGTCGGCATGTTTGCGCCCTCAGCCACGGCCATGCATCCGTTCTCAACGAGCATCCTGGCGTCTTCAAGATGAAGCTCATTCTGCGTTGCGCACGGAAGCGCGATATCAACCTTCACTGACCATACGCCTTTTCCCTCATGATATTCAGAATTCGGACGGTATTTCTTATACTCTGTCAGTCTTGCCCGGTTCACCTCTTTGATCTCTTTCAGAGCCGCAACATCGATTCCCTCCGGGTCGTATACCCAGCCGTTGGAATCGCTTACTGTCACAACTTTAGCGCCAAGCTGCTGTGCCTTCTCTGTCGCATAGATCGCGACGTTTCCTGAACCGGATACTGCTATTGTCTTGCCTGCGATATCCTGCCCGTTCAGTTTCAGCATCTCCTGCGTCAGGTACAGCAGACCATATCCTGTCGCTTCTGTGCGTACCAGAGAGCCGCCGTAGCTCAGCCCCTTACCTGTGAGGACGCCCTCATAGAGTCCGCGGATTCTCTTGTACTGTCCGAACATGTAACCGATCTCTCTTGCGCCTGTTCCGATATCTCCTGCCGGTACGTCTGTATCAGCCCCGATATATTTGCAGAGCTCTGTCATAAAGCTCTGGCAGAATGCCATAACTTCCCTGTCTGATTTGCCCTTCGGGTCAAAGTCAGAACCGCCTTTTCCTCCGCCGATCGGAAGGCCTGTCAGAGAGTTCTTAAAGATCTGCTCAAACCCAAGGAATTTGATGATACCAAGGTTTACGGACGGGTGAAGGCGAAGCCCTCCCTTGTACGGTCCGATCGCACTGTTGAACTGTACGCGGTACCCGGTATTTACATGTACCTGTCCCTTATCATCTACCCACGGAACACGGAACTTGAACTGCCTCTCAGGCTCTGTCAGCCGCTCAAGAAGAGCCTCTTTTCGGAATTTCTCTTCATTAGCCTCAATCACTACACGGAGAGACTCAAGGACTTCTTTCACTGCCTGGTGAAATTCCGGCTCTGCCGGGTTTTTCTTTACGACCAGATCGATCACTTCATCAACATATGACATCTTAATCTACCTCCTGAAATAAATATGGCAGGACCACCGGTGCGCCCGCCTTTCTGGCATTTTTGCCCTCGCGTATATTTTAAAAGGTGTATGAATGATTGTCAACGAAAAAATTCATTATTTTACAGTTTTAACGCTTTATTACGATAAATTTGCAGGAATCTTGCCAAAGATATTGCAGAAGTCTGATCAGCGTCCGGTTATCCTGTGTCACCGTTTCCTGTCATGGAATCCGGTATCTCACAGGGGACAGCCGCCCTGTCAGGAGGCTTTCGGGGATGGAGCTTTTTATCGCTTCTGTCCACACAGAAGAAAAGGGCAGGCTCCTGGCCACCCTTTTCCCCATTATTATGCTTTATGTAAGCAATGCGTGTTCTCCGGGCTGTCTGCTTTCTTTATTTCCCCGGGGCAAACGTAAATTTGATTGTTGTACTATAGCTGTTTCCATCTACAGTTTTAGTAGAATCTGTAAGCTCTGCCTTACCACTCTTAGTTGCTGCAGCATCTGTCAGATTTCCAAGTGTCTCTCCCTGATTAAGAGCCGTAGTAGAATTATCAAAACCTGCAAGCTGCATTGTTGCTGTTCCCTGACCGCTGTTTACAGCATCCATTGTAATATCTGTAGCTGACCAGGCAGTTGTCGCTGCCGTTGCTGTTACATCAATACCTGTAGGAATATTCGCAGCCTTAATCGTGTCACTGCCATCTGAACCAGCCTGTTTCTGCTTTACAGTGAAGCTGAGTGTAGCTCCATTTTCAAACAGTGCTCCTGATGTATTTCTTAAGTTGCTGTCTGTCAGTACAACGGTTTTTGGATAAACAACCATCCAGTTGTTTTCTGATGTCTCTTCATCCCCCGGATTTACCGGATCAATCGGACCTGCTGTTCCGGGTGTATAATTGATTGTCGTATCGCCTGTTACATCTGCCGCCATTACAGTTGTTCCCATCATGCTTACTGCCAGTGTCGCCGCCAGTGCTGCTGCGTAAAGTTTCCTGTTTTTCATAAGTTTTCTCTCCTTTTTTATTGTTTTTGTTTCTTTGTTTCTATCTTCAAGCCCTTCCGGCTTTGAAGCCATCTCTTCTGGGGGGGCTTTTCGCCCTCTCCCAGACCTCTCCGGGGAATGGTCATGCCTCCCCGCTCTCCTCCTCGCTCCGCCTTTTAAGTCCCAAAAGGAGCAGAAGGAGGAGCATCCCGGAGCCGGAACCAAGCATCAGCCATTTCCCCAGCTCCGCGTTGTCGCCTGTCTTCGCCGCGGCGCTGCCGCGGTCGATCTGCGTTTTCTTCGACGAGCGGTAAGTAAACTCCGTCGTCGCCTGCGCGTCCCCTGCTGCATGCACTTCCACCGCGCCTAAGGGCGCTGTCAGGAGGCACAGGCT
>CALWDM010000030.1 GCA_944376695.1 uncultured Mediterraneibacter sp.
ACGATGACAGTAAACTTAGCAGCTTAAAGACAACTCATGAGAGCAGTCTGGTGACAGCTCATGAAATCAGCAACAATATATACACATAACTGACGCCCCCTTTTCAATATCAATTCTAACGTTCGTTAATTTTGATACTATTATTTTATATCTTATTATTGTTGTTGTCAATTACTTTTGATACCATTTTTATATACGTCAGATTTAATACTTGAAAAAAGAGGGGGTAGCATAACACTACTCCCTCAAGCATACATCTTAAGATTCTTCGTCCTGAAGATAATCTTTATAGCGTTCATCTAAGCGTAACAGTTCTCCAATATCCTCATTGCACTGAGCAATTTTTATCACCTTATCTCTTGCAAGAGTAGGATACTGCGGATTTATCAATATATCAATTAAGCGTTTGTCGTTCTCCGTGAGTTCACGTTTAATCTTATTCTCCGGCAATATACTATTGGCCTGATCCATAATTGTAGAAAACTTTCCCGCTTCATCATTTCTAAAATAGACATCCATATTTACAGCCACATAATCCGGCGTTTTATTATCGAGTAGATGCACCATTTTTGCATTTTGCCCGGCATATGAATACAGCAACCCGGTAACCGCCCTCTTATAGTTATTAAAGGCTTCATAAATTTCTTCTATATTCGGAAGGTCAAGATGTATATACGGATCTTTTACAGTTCCTTTTTCATATTCAATTTGCCCGTTATCTTTTGCTTTTGCAACGCTTGCTTCTTTTGTTCTGCTTTCAGCTAACTGGTTAAGTAAGCGCCGCTCCATATAACTCGTTGCTCCCTCCTGCAGTATGCTGAATTCAAGATCTGTCAACTGCAGTCCTGATAATTTTATGGTCGTAATCTTATTTGCAAAATCGACCTTTACTGGTGCGTTAAAATACTGATCCAGACTTTTCTTAATTTCCTCGAGATAATGAAGAATTATAGGTTCTGCCCATGCTCTTAAGCCCTGAAATCGAGCCTTACAATTTATATCAGGGTTATTATTTATCCTATACTTTTGAATATATTCCTCTGTCCATTGTCCCTCCATTTCTTTTGTTTTTGCATCTAACTTTTGTTTGCCCAACAAAAGCCCTGCCTCCAATGTGTCAACTTCTTTCTTGTACTGCTCCAGTGTCTCTGTAATTTTTTTTACATATTTCTTGTATCGCATATATTGTGTTCCATCCTTTCTCAATTCATAGATTTAGTTTCGTTAATGTCAAAATCATTTTCTGGCACATACACTATCGGACAGCCGCTTTGATCAATTTTATAAACTCTCTTCAAATCATTTGACAGTCTCCGCTTAATTAGTGCCATTCTCCCATATAAGCGCCGCATAGCAAGCATTATTGCACTCCTGGAATACCCGTATTTCATATGAAGAGCGTTACTAAAAACCGTTTCCAGAATGTATCCATTACTAGATATAGTGTTTTCCATTTCAGAATATACAATATCTTCAATCCGTTTCATACTCATTCCAGTACCTCCCCCAGCTTCGGAAGTTCTTCTGTTTTAATCTGTGCGATATCTCCTAATGTTGGCAATTCGGCAGCAGTCAGAACCTTTCTTGTAGGTGTATCAGGTATATTTTCCTCAATACTGATAGCATCTTTGTATGACAGCCAATTTTTCATAAGGAATATTCCTGACGGTGGAGAAATTTTCCCACCGAGCATAGCCTGTTCAAGAAAAGCGCCGATAAAAGCCTTTGCCGCAAGAATCAAATCTTTCTTACATTCCGAACAGTCTTCGCCATGGCTCCACCGAAAAAGCGTTGTTCTGCTTATATGTAACGCCATACAGAGCGACTCAATCCCGGGACGAATTGAAGAACGTTCACAAAACGAAAAGTAATCATCAATTCTCTGTTTTGTTTCTTCGTCCGTCTGCGGTCTGCCTAAATCGTACAATTCTTTGAGCGATCCAACTATTTCTTGTACTGTAGCCGGCTCCATGTTGTCTAATCCGGCTTGCGGATAATTCCGTTTTCCCATCTTTAACCTCTTTTCTGCCTTTAACGGCTGTTTTTTAGTTCCTTTTTTGTGATGTCACCTTATTCGTTGCACTAAGCTCTACGCCGGTTATAATATGCGTGAATCTTCTTGTGACACGAACCACACAATGTACACAGATCTGTAAGTACATTTTCATTTCCCAGTCTTGCATAAGTGATATGATGCACCTGTACGCTTCTAATCTTATCAAGTGGTCTGCCACACATCACACAGCCACCATCTATGGCTATGCGTTCCTGTTTCTTGCGCTTCCATTTATTACTTCGCATATAATCCTTGTACTGTTTTGTCTGCATTATTAGCCATCTCCTTACACTTACGCTCCAACTCATTCACAACGGCAAGCAGCAGATCAACTGCAAATTTATGGTTTTCATATTTTTTTGCTATTCCAGAACTTTCTTCAGCTAGAGCCGAATAATAATCATCCGTGTTTTTTACCTCTGCATACTTCTTGTGAAAATCCCAGACATCTTTGTATAAATTCCAGTAATTCACATTAATAACCTCCAAAAACCGTTACAATAAAAACCGTTTCTACAATGACTACAAACTACAGTCACAATCTCAAAGACTTTTATATAACTGTATATATCCTCTTCTCTATTATTTCTTATAACTCTTTTATTTCTTTGTAGAGAATGTAGTAATAGTAGAATATATAGGAAAATCAAGGGTTTGAGCCGTCTACATTCTCACTACATTTTCGACTACAATCTTAATCAAACGGTAATCCTGGAAGCTCTGTTTCTGAAATTTCCATAAAATCACTGCTACAATCTTTCGAACTGAAACCACAATCTTTTTCTGGTAACGTGTTTGTAGTACGTCTCCGGAAACCTCTTTGACTTCCGTACTCTCCAAATTTAACTGGATTCGGTATGCGCTCCCAATCTGGTAAACTAAGAATAATGTTATTAATCTCTGATGCCTGCCACTTTGCGGGGCGTCCCGATTCGTTCAATGCTTTCTGCCATATCTCGATTGCACACGTCCTATGTTTGTCTGACAGATACTCTTGAATGATTCCCACCTTGCCATCATCTAACATACTTTCTGCCTGTAATTCTTCAGCACGTTTCTTACATGATTCAGGCAGCAGTAATTTAGGTTTCTCAGTTTTATAAATATGAACAGCTTCCGCCCATGCAGCTTTAATATCGTCCATGGCTTGCGGATCAAACAGACTTTTCTTCGGTTCTTTCACTCCTGTCTGAACAATTAAGAAACGCCTGTTTCCTGTTTCATCCTGCAGAAAGTCACTTTTATTCGTTGTGCCTGCAAATACCGATTGTCTGAGAAATATATCGGCCCTGCGCTCATATGGTACGCGGTATTTATCCTGTGTAGCTGTCAAGAATCGCTTCACTGAATCCACACCTCCGGCAGTCCGTGCGAGAGATTTGAGTTCTGCAAGTTCTATAATCCATGATCCCATAAGCGACTGCGCCGCTTTATCCGAATCTAGGCTATCAAGAGAATCATTGAACCAGCTATCATTTAAAGCCATGAGCTGAAGAAATGTGCTTTTCCCGAGCCCTTGTCTCCCCTGAAGAATAACTGTGTAATCAAATTTGCATCCCGGATGATAAATTCTCGATACCGCCCCCAGCATCCACAACCGCCAGACCTGATAGTTATAGTCAGAATCTTCAGTCCCCAGATAATCTGGTAACAGTTTTCTTATATGTTCTTGCTCATCCCATTCAAATGAATCTAGCAATTCTCTGACCGGATGAAATCTATGCCTCATAGCCACATTTTTTACGGCGTCAAAATAATCATTACGTCCTGTCAGTCCATAATCGGACTGCAAGATAGAAAACAGTGCTGAATCATCAAATGAGCTCCACGCCCTATAGTTATTTCTGGAATCTTCCCACGGTGTATTACCCATTAAATATGTTTGCTGTGAAAATTCGTCAAATTTAATCTTATCTCTGAATCTGCCGTCATTCTCTAGCACTATCTCAAAATTTTTTACATTCTGGATCAGCTTTCTGCTTTTCTCGTTTCCGTCCTTGTCGTATTCAACCTTGTACATGAGCATTTGACGGACATCATTCACTTGATTTTCTGCTGTCATGCAGTTGTTATCTGTAACGGGTATTTCACAAGGAAGAAGCCTCTCAAACTCTTCTTTGCTATGCCCTGCTTCAAAGTAGTCTGTTATATCTCCTTTGGCAATATCCGGCACAGGAAGTATTACTTTTACGCTCTTAGCAATTTCCTGTAGATCAGCACATATTTTATCTGCAACTCTACGCCCTGGCTCATCATTATCTGCCAAGACATATACAATGGCATCTTTAAACAATGGTGCGAAATCTGCTTGCCAATCATTAACCCCGCCGTAAGTTATCGCTGTATAGCCTTGTTTTGTGAGTGTATCGACATCTTTTTCACCCTCGGGTATAAATATAGGATTTCCCTCTGCAATCGTCTTATTTAAGGCTTGTGCATTACCATAGATAGCTTTATAGCTCTTCCTTCCTGTCCTGCCAATACCATAAGTAAAACGCCCGTTTTCCAACTTACCATATAAAATTTTTTTGCCCTCAAGCCTAATCTTGGAAAAAGCATATGCACCGTTAATAGAATAGTAGTGGTAAACTGCTTCAATCCGGCGTTTCTCTCTCCCCTCCACATAGGCTCGCCAGTTCGGGCTTCTCGGTGCCGCATCATAAAACGTATCTTTCTTCATAAGTCCTGCTGCCCGTAAAACTGCATCTACCTTACAACCCGCATGACAGTAAAACAATGTACATTTTCTCCCCTTTGTGACAGTTAAAGAAGCGTGTTTATCATCATGCGCCGGACACCTGCATTGCGCTTTATTCTCGTAACGGTTCTTTACATCAAAAAACTGCAGGTTATTCTCAAAAATTTCATTGTCAGTCATTCACAGTACCCCGTTTCTAACACATAACGTATCTGCTCTGCTTCTTCATTTAAAGAATTTATTTTCCAGTCACAAAATCTGTAGAAATCGAGATCATAACTATAATCTGTCTGCATTGTTTTCCAATGGATGCATTCTACCTCTATAGATGCCTGTCTCTCTAGCAGTATCCTATTTGCCTTTATCGTCATGATTCCGCACCCCCTTTGTAAACAAAGCCTGTTTCCTCATAGAATTTTTTAGGATAGATCAGATAAGAATAATGCTGGCTTTTTGGTGTCCTTTTGTATGCACACCCCCATGAAACAACGCCCTGTTGAAGCAGCAGCCGAACAGTCTGACTATCCATTTTTAGAGCCTGCGCCGCTACTGATACCGGAACATTCGCGCAGTCAAATGTAATATCTGACATATAAATCACCGTCCTGCTTCTGTTGCCAGTTCGTCAATTATTGCTTTGATTTCTGCTTTTTTATCCTCTGGGAGTTCATGCCTTAATACTCTTGAAAAAGCTGTTTCATGTGCATATCCTAATTGTTCTGATACTTCCCACAGATTGACCCCGCGTTCTTTTGCATAGTTTCTTATATCAAGATTCTTCATGCCATACCTCCAAAATAATAATATCAATAGTTATTACTTGACGAACGTTCGTTGTAATCTTATAATAGCAGTATCAATAAGGAATTCATATTCCTAAATTAAACGCAAAAAGAGGTTTGAATCAATGAGAAAAGTAATAGATATTCCTATTTGGTATAAAAAAAACAGAATAGTTGAACTGCGAAAAGAATCTGGATATAACCAGACACAAGTATCAGAAAAAATAGGATGTGTGCTAAAGACATATCAAAATTATGAACAAGGACATAATTATCCTACTCTTGAATATGCAAGCAAATTAGCAAATCTTTACAATGTAAGCATAGATTATTTACTTGGTCGTTCAAATTGTAGACGTATTGAAGATTCATACATAAGCGAAAAAACTGGATTAGATGATAATGCTATCCAAACTCTAAAAATTTTAAAAAGAAGTGGTTATATAGTAGATCTCATCAACTTTATCATGAGAGATTACGCTATATATGGTAGCTTTTTAAGTAACTTATCACTATATTTAGATAACGATTACGATACTCCCGTACATTTTGACCAGCATCTTCAGACCTATGTAGAATCAGAAGAACCAGGAGAAAGCATCATGCTAACAAATGGAGAAAAGACAGTTACAATAGGTAAAAAGCTGAATTACGAAGTTCTCGGCTCTCCTGCGTATGGTACAATACACGTTCCTGTATCTATATTAGAATCTCATGCACTACACTGTATTCAAAAACAACTTGACGAATGGAAGAAAGAATACAAAAAAGGAAGTGATTAAATGTCGTTATTAAAATGTCCTGAATGTCAACATGATGTATCTGACAAAGCAGCCGCCTGCCCTCATTGCGGTTATCCTATGAATAGCCCCACAAGTACTAAACCGCGTATAAGAAATGGGAAACCCACAAAATTACCTAATGGCTTTGGTACTGTCTACAAGCTCTCTGGCAAGCGTTCTAAGCCTTATAGAGCGGTTAAAACTGATAAATGGGTATTAGATACCGTTACAGGAAAAAGTAAGCAGATTCGCTTTACTATAGGCTATTACTCTACTCGAGAGGAAGCCATGATCGCTCTGGCCGATTATAATGAGAATCCTTACGATATTAAAGCTGACAGTATCACTTTTTCTGAAGTATACGACAAATGGAGTGAGGGCTACTTTCCCACTCTGTCGAATCCGTCCAGCATCAGAACAATTACGGCTGCATACGCTTATTGTAACGGTCTCTATGATATGCGTATGAAAGATATAAGAGTCTCCCATTTAGAGGGTACAATCTTGAATGCAGACGTCGGAGACAGTACGAAAAGCAGAATTAAAAGCTTATTTAATATGATGTATAAATATGCTGTAGCACACGACATTGTGGATAAGGACTATGCTTCAGTAATGTTCGCTAATGGGAATCCGATAAAGCATCAGCGGACAAAAGAAGTTGTTCCATTTTCATCTGAAGAAATCGAGCAATTATGGACGGTTAAAGACACTATTCCATTTTCTGATATGGTGCTGATCGGAATATACAGTGGATGGAGACCACAGGAGTTGTCTATTTTAAAAGTGAAAAATATTGATCTGGAAGCTGAGACAATGAAAGGCGGATTAAAAACTGATGCCGGAAAAAACCGGATTGTGCCAATTCATCCATTAATAAAGCCGTTAATAAAAAACCGTTTACAGGAGGCAACCGGCTTACAATCTGAGTATCTGTTTAATGATCCGAACGGGCAGCAGGGCACGCACATGACATATGATAAATACCGTAAACGATTTGAAAAGGTTATGAAATGCTTGAATATGAACCACCGCCCGCATGAAACCAGACACACATTTATAACAAAGGCTAAAGCCTGCAACATGGATGAATATGTCTTGAAGCTCATCGTGGGACACGCTATATCAGACATAACCGAAAACGTATATACCCATAGAACCGTTGAGCAATTAAAGGCAGAAATCCGGAAGATTTCGGAGTAACGAGAGGGGAAATACATAAAGTCATGGAAAGATATCTATCAAGACTAAGTAGCGAACTTATAAGGAAAATGGACGAAAACCGCTGGAGCATAGCTCAATTATCAGCCATGTGCCACATTTCTTATCATGGAATGTGCAATATTGTAAACGGAAATGTAAGCGATATTAACTTTTCTACTTTTGTAAAAATTTGTGAGAATACTCACATTTCCTATGCGGATATATTCGATATAGACGATACCGAATTATTAGAGTGTGCAATGAAAAAGTTTTGTATAACTGACGGGAAAATGAGATTCAGGCTACAGAAAGATTAAATAATGCGGCTAAAAATGAAAGGTAAAATACATAGATTATGAAAAGGTATTTATTGAGATTAAACGAAGAGTTGTTTAAAAAAATGCGTGAAAACGATTGGAGCATCACCCAACTGTCTAATATATGCAATGTGTCATATCA
The DNA here is from genome assembly GCA_944376695.1 of uncultured Mediterraneibacter sp. Taxonomy (GTDB): domain Bacteria; phylum Bacillota; class Clostridia; order Lachnospirales; family Lachnospiraceae; genus Mediterraneibacter. Next base: position 7,981 of record CALWDM010000030.1, read on the forward strand.
CGGAATTTATAACATAATCAACGGGAACGTTTCAGATATTAATGTCTCAACACTCATTAAGATATGTGAAAGTACGCATATCTCTTATGTTGATATATTTAATATTGATGATAATGAATTATTAGAAAGAGAAATGAGAAAATTTAATCTCTCAAATGGAAAAATGAAATTTAAATTGCAGAAAGAATAATATATGTGGTATAAAAAAATCGCTCAAAATATTAGAAATATTATTTCGGATAAGAACATGACAATTTCAGAATTTTCGGAATTTGTTGATCTTCCAAATGAAACGGTAAGATCCATATTGTATGGAAAATGTAAAGATTATAAATTATCAACTATAATAAAAATATCATCCAAGCTTAATATAAGCATAGACGCTCTAGTGTTTGGTGTAAATACGTCAGAGATATAGAAAAGTCAACAAATCAGTCAGAGGATGCGGCTTAATTCCGTATCCTTTTTATGTAACAAAATTTGTGTGCTACCGCTTGTGTGCTACTTGTGTGCTACCTGTGTGCTACGTGGCAAAATTAAAGGCTTTCGAAGACTTTTTACATCCTCGAAAGCCCTTGATTTAATGCTATTTCTTAGAACTTGCCGGCCTTAGCCGCTTCCTCAATGGAAACCGCAACAGCAACAGTCATGCCGACCATCGGATTGTTTCCTGCTCCGATCAGGCCCATCATCTCAACGTGAGCCGGTACGGATGAGGATCCTGCAAACTGTGCGTCAGAGTGCATACGTCCCATTGTATCTGTCATACCGTAGGAAGCCGGTCCTGCTGCCATGTTGTCCGGGTGGAGCGTACGTCCTGTACCGCCGCCTGATGCAACAGAGAAGTATTTCTTTCCTGACTCTACGCACTCTTTCTTGTATGTACCTGCAACCGGGTGCTGGAAACGGGTCGGGTTCGTGGAGTTACCTGTGATGGAAACGTCAACGCCTTCCTTCCACATGATGGCAACGCCTTCACGTACATCGTTTGCTCCGTAGCAGTTTACTTTGGAGCGGAGTCCGTCAGAGTAAGCTGTGCGGGATACTTCTTTCAGTTCTCCTGTATAGTAGTCATACTCTGTCTGAACGTATGTAAATCCGTTGATCCTTGAGATGATCTTTGCAGCGTCTTTTCCAAGACCGTTCAGGATAACGCGGAGAGGTTTCCTGCGGACTTTGTTCGCCTTCTCAGCGATACCGATCGCACCCTCTGCCGCCGCGAATGACTCGTGTCCTGCCAGGAAGCAGAAGCAGTCTGTGGACTCTTCCAGGAGCATCTTTCCGAGGTTTCCGTGTCCAAGTCCTACTTTACGCTGGTCAGCAACAGATCCCGGGATACAGAAAGCCTGAAGTCCTTCTCCGATCGCTGCCGCCGCGTCTGCCGCGTTTCTGCATTCTTTTTTAATCGCGATCGCTGCGCCTGTGATATAAGCCCAGCATGCGTTCTCAAAGCAGATCGGCTGAATGCCTTTGATCTGGTTATAAACGTCCAGTCCGGCATCTTTTGTGATCTTCTCAGCCTCTTCCAGAGAAGCGATACCGTAGCTGTTTAAAACTTCATTGATTTTATCAATTCTTCTTTCATATGATTCAAATAAAGCCATTTATATATCCTCCTGATTGATTTACCTTTGTTGAGATTACTAAAAGCGCCGTTCCGCCTGTGGATTACTCTTTGCGCGGATCGATGATCTTCGCTGCATCGTCAACACGGCCATACTGTCCTTTTGCCTTCTCCCATGCATCATTCGGTGTATCGCCGTTCTTGATGAAGTCTGTCATTTTTCCGAGGTTTACGAACTGGTATCCGATGATCTCATTATTCTCATCCAGAGCGATACCTGTTACATATCCCTCAGCCATCTCAAGGTAACGAGGACCTTTTGCAAGCGTGCCGTACATTGTACCTACCTGAGAGCGGAGTCCCTTTCCAAGGTCTTCCAGTCCTGCGCCAATCGCAAGTCCGTCCTCGGAGAACGCACTCTGTGTTCTTCCGTATACGATCTGGAGGAAGAGTTCTCTCATTGCTGTATTGATCGCATCACAGACGAGATCTGTGTTCAGTGCCTCTAAAATCGTCTTGCCCGGAAGGATCTCAGATGCCATCGCCGCGGAATGCGTCATTCCTGAACATCCGAGTGTTTCTACCAGCGCTTCCTGGATGACGCCCTCTTTTACGTTCAGTGTCAGCTTACATGCTCCCTGCTGCGGCGCACACCAGCCGACGCCGTGTGTAAAACCGGAAATATCCTTGATCTCCTTAGCCTGTACCCATTTCGCTTCTTCCGGGATCGGAGCCGGTCCGTGATTCGCGCCCTGAGCCACCGGACACATCATTTCTACTTCATGTGAATAAATCATGTTAAAACTCCTTTCGATATGTATGATTTTCTTCTACATACAGCACATGATTCCGCACAAAACCGACAGGCCTTCTCCTGAACCGGAGAGACACGGACTGTCTGTGCGGCACAGACTCTCCGGCGCCTGACGCGGAAAATCTAATTGTACCATATATGGATTATTTTCGCATAATTTGCATTATTCGTCAATCATGAGTTTGTCTGTTTATTATCAACAGAAACCCCCGTCCTACATTCCGCCCTGGGTGAGCACCTGGCGGTTCTTCCACACATAGTCGATGAGAGAAATTATCGTGAGGAAAACAGCGATCCAGATCAGGATATGACCGATCAGATCAAATATTCCACCGAGATCTGCGATCAGGACAATGATCATCGCCATCTGGGACACTGTCTTAAATTTTCCCCAGTAACTCGCAGCGATCACGATGCCGGCGTCAGAAGCCACGAGGCGGAACCCGCTGATGATAAACTCTCTGGCAATGATCACGATGACAATGTCCGCATCCAGCTTTCCCGAAGGGATCAGGCAGATCATCGCGGAGCAGACGAGCAGCTTGTCCGCCAGGGGATCCATAAACTTCCCGAAATTCGTTACCAGGTGATACTTCCTGGCGATCTTCCCGTCCAGCATATCCGTCAGGCTGGCGATCACAAAAAGCGCCAGCGCGATCCACTTATTCGCCGCGCCTCCCACATCCGTGAGCATGAAAAACACAAAAAACGGTACCATGATAATTCTCAAAACTGTCAGCTTGTTTGGTAGATTCATAATAATTCTCCTATCAGATCATAATCCACTGCCCCTGTCACCTTCACCCGCGCGAAGTCTCCTGAGAGCAGTTCCTCGTCCGTATTGATAAAGATCAGTCCGTCTACATTCGGGGCGTCCCTGTAAGTCCTCCCCACATAAGCATTCTCATCCGCCACTTTCCCTTCGATCATCACCAGCATTTCCCTGCCGACCATGTCCTGGGCATTGTCAAAGGCGATGTCCTGCTGGAGCTCCATGAGCTCTGCCTGGCGCGCCTCCTTGACCTCCTCGTCGATCTGGTCCGGCATCACAGCAGCCGGGGTATCTTCTTCCGGCGAATAAGTGAACACGCCCAGACGGTCAAATTCCATCTCATCCACAAAATCCATCAGCTCCTCATGCTGTTCTTTCGTCTCTCCCGGGAACCCGGTGATGAGCGTGGTCCGCAGGCAGATATCCGGGATCTCTCTCCTTAATTTCCCGATGATATCCACGAGCTCCTGTTTGGACGTCCTGCGCCCCATTCTCTTCAGGATCTCATCATTTGCGTGCTGGATCGGCAGGTCCAGATAATGGCAGACCTTTGGTTCCTCCTTCATAACCTGTATGAGCTCGTCCGTGATCTCCTCCGGATAGCAGTAAAGGATGCGGATCCACCGGATACCGCTGATCTTCGCGAGCTCCCTGAGCAGCACATGGAGCGACTTTTCCCCGTACAGGTCCTTCCCGTAGAGGGTGGTCTCCTGAGCGACAAGGATCAGCTCTTTCACTCCCTGCTCCGCCAGTCCTTCCGCTTCTTTTACCAGACGCTCCATGGGAACGCTGCGGAAATTTCCCCGGATCTTCGGGATGATGCAGTAGGTACAGTGCTTATCGCATCCCTCCGCGATCTTGAGATAGGCAAAATGCCCTCCTGTCGTTACGAGCCGCTTTGTGTCCGGAAGCGGGAGCGCGTCGATATCTGAGAGCATCACTTCCTGTTTCCCGGCAAGAGCGGCGTCCACAGCGTCCAGGATCTTATCGTAAGCAGTGGTGCCCAGCACCTCGTCCACCTCGGGGATCTCGTCCAGGATCTCCTGCCGGTACCTCTGGGCGAGGCATCCGGTCACGATGAGCGCTTTTGCCCGGCCGGATTTTTTATATTCTGCCATCTCAAGGATATTCTGGATGCTCTCCTCCTTGGCGTCGTGGATGAAGCAGCACGTATTGATCACAATGATATCCGCCTGTGTCTCATCGTCTGTCATCTCATAGCCGCGGGACGCCAGAAGCCCCAGCATGACTTCCGTGTCAACGAGATTTTTGTCGCAGCCAAGGGAGATAAATAGTATCTTCATAGTGTGATAAATTCCTCCGTTTTCAGTCTGTCAGAAAAAAGGCAGATACCACATGTGCATCTGCCCGCTGTTTTCTTACTCTTCTTCTGCATTCTCAGCCATGATCTTCAATTTGCCTTCGTTGAGCTCCTCAATGGCGATGGAGAGTGGTTTCTCCCCCTCTTTCGCGTCAACGAGCGGAAGGTCGCCGGCAATCAGCTGGCGCGCGCGTTTGGAAGTTGCCATCACGATCGAATAACGGCTGTTTACGATCTTGGATTCCCCTTCTTCCACATCTTTGTTGACCACTTTCATCAAATCCGTATAAGATGGATGCAGCATATTTAATCTTCTCCTTTCAATCTCTCCAGATCTTCTTTTATCTCTTTCATAAATGCTTCATTCCGGAAGCTTCTGTGGTGTTCTCCCCGGATGATCTCGTGCATTTCCTCCACGCAGGTCTCCAGGTCATCGTTGACGATCAGATAATCGTAACTGTCCATACCTTCCGCCTCTTCACAGGCACGGTCCAGCCTGGACTTGATCACGTCCATTGTCTCTGTCCCTCTGCCCACGAGGCGTTCTTTCAGCTCTGTGGCGCTGGGCGGCGTGACAAACAAAAGCAGGGTATCCGGGAAAGCCTTTTTGACTTTCAGGGCGCCCTGGATCTCGATCTCCAGGATCACGTCCTTCCCCTCATCCAGCTTCTGCTCCACATACTCCCGCGGAGTGCCATAGTAATTTTCCACGTATCTAGCATACTCTATCAGTTCCTCTTTGGCAATCATTTTTTCAAATTCCTCTTTGGAAATGAAAAAATATTCCCGCCCGTGTTCCTCGCCTTCCCTCGGCGAGCGCGTTGTCGCTGAGATGGACAGGGCATATGTATCCGGGTATCTGGAGAGCAGCTCCTTCATCAGCGTCCCCTTCCCGGATCCGGAAAAACCGGAAACAACGATCAAAATTCCTTTTTTGTTCATGACTCTTTCCCCTCCCGCTGTCACTCGATATTCTGGATCTGCTCACGGATCTTCTCGATCTCTGTCTTCAGGGTAATGGCGTGGTTGGACACCTCCAGGTCATTTGCCTTGGATAGGATGGTATTTGCCTCCCGGTTCATCTCCTGGGCGATAAAGTCCAGCTTGCGCCCGATCCCTTCCTTCTCTTCCAGCGTCGCCCTCATATGCTGGATATGGCTCTTCAGCCGGACGACTTCCTCATCCGTGCAGATCTTGTCCGCGAACAGGATCACCTCCGCCGCGATCCGGCTGTCCTCGATCTGGGTATCCGCCAGGAGCTCTTTCATCTTCTCTTCCAGCTTCGCCCGGTATTCCGCCACGATCTGCGGTGAGCGCTCCTCCACGAAGACGATCTCTGTCTCCAGGAAATCCAGTTTGGAGAGGATATCTTTTTTCAGGTTCTCACCCTCTGCCTTCCTCGTCTCCACAAACTGCCCGAAGGCACCTTCCAGAGCTTCCTTCAGGCCATTCCACAATTCCTCTTCATCCTCGCTCTGCTCCTCCATGGTAAACACTTCGGGATAGCGGGAAAGCGTGGAGACACGGACGTCATTTTCGAGTCCGAACTCCTCTTCCATCTGACGGAGATATCTCAGGTACTCCGCCGCGAGGGCCGCGTTATACTTTACGGATACCTGGGACTGGGAGAGATCTTCATAAGTAATGAAAATATCCACCTTTCCCCTGTTTGCGTATGATTTTAAAAGTGTCCGGATCGCGGTCTCGAAGAAATTCAGCTTCTTTGGCATCCGGATATTCACATCAAGATAGCGGTGGTTCACACTCTTTAACTCTACTGTAAATTTTCTGGATCCTTTCTGTATCTCACATCTGCCGAATCCGGTCATGCTCTTGATCATGTTCTCATCCTCTGTTATCTGATTTTCAGTTCCTTTAAAACCTGCTGCTGCAGTCAGCAGCAGGTCAAACTGTGAGTTCCATTATACTCCCGGCAGGCATACAGGGTCAACCATTTTCGAAAGAGGACATTTTCAGAGGACATTTTTCTTTCTTTTCAGTATGATCAGCGCTGCGCCTGCTGCCGCTGACACAGCCAGGACTCCCGCACCTGTACCGAGCGGAGCGCTTTCACCTGTCCTTGGCGCATTCTTTCTATCGGAACTGTCACTGCCCTTGTCCGGCGTCCCTGTGTTTTTGTCCGGATCCGCGCCCGTATTCTTTTGCCAGGAAAGCTCAGCCTTCACAGCGTCAGCGGTCGTATACTCGACGGATACCCTGCCGTTTTCAAGAAGGACCGCAGCTGCCGACGCGCTGCCTTTTGCTGTCTCGGCAGTCAGTTCCGTCTTCACGCCGGTCTGCGTCAGGCCGAATACATTTTCCTCTTCAAATGCCACCGTCAGCTTTCCGGGAAGCTTCACTGCATTTACGAACGCCACGCAGATTTTTCTGTCCACGGTATAGATCTCAAGCTTTACGCCGAAATCCGATACATCTGTGATCTCTTTCCCGTTGAGCGTGATCACTGCGCCTTCCGTTGTCGTGATCACCAGATCCACGTCTTTCCCTGACGCCGCCGCCAGTATCTCACTGCTGATCACCGGGTTTTCTCCCTCGGCTGTGATCGGAACCCTGCCGCCTTCCGGCGCGTTCTGGATCATCTCGATCACTGCGGCGTCCGTTCCCGGAGTTTCTTCTGCCAGCACAACAACCGTCCGCTCTGCCACAGCTGTATTTCCTGCCTTATCGCTTACCTGGTAAGTCAGCGTATAAGTTCCCTCTCTCGAGGTGTCCACAGAACCCATCACCTGTACAGCCCCGGTGAGATCTCCGTCTTTGCCGTCCACCGCGGTCACTCCTTCCATCGGGTCAAACACATCGCCCACATGGATCTCTGTCTTTTCCGGAAGCGTGATCACCGGTGCGGTCCGGTCTTTCTTTACTGTCACATAGTTCACGTTTGTCCTGGAAAGCCCGCCGTACTCGTCCGTTACTTCCGCATACCAGCCGAACGTGCCGTCCTGCGCGTCTTTCATTGTATATTCCGCGCGTTCCCCGCTGTCCACGCCTTCTGCGGCTCCGATCAGCTCATCGCCGTATACATTGACGTCAAGGGAAGATACCTCCAGCGTCTTCTTTGCCGGCACGATCCCCAGATCAGCGAAGCTGACCGTGAAGTCTTCTTCTCCCGCGATCGAAGTATCCGCTCCCGCCACGGTGTCCTTTGCGTTATAATCATTGAGCTCCGGCGAATAGGTGCGGAAATGGATCTGCTGTCCCTCTATATCAAAGTGCATCAGGCGGATATACCCCATGCCGCCCTCTGTCAGTCCCTGGTAGTCGAACAGCATCTCATAGACTTTTCTGTCATTTACTCCGTCCTTATTGTCGTCAAATTCTTTGACCACCGTCTGCGCGTTGTGATAATGCCCGGAAAATACCATGCACACATTCGGGTTCACAGACACGACTTCGTTGTACACTCTCTGAGGCTCTTCCCCGAGACCGCCGCTTGCCAGCAGGTATTCATGGAAATTCAGGATTGCTTTTCTCTCCGGGTACTGCGCAAGCACATCGTTCATCCACCGGATCTCTTCATCGCCGATGCCCCATCCCATGTAGACCATGATAAAATCAATGCCGCCCACAGAGATCAGGTCGTAATGCCCTTTATTGTCCTTGTAGCTTCCTTCATACCACGGATCAGACGCATACCGCCACTCTCCGAAATATTTGCTGAAGTTATTGTAATCTTCTGTCTTATGTCCCACATCATGGTTGCCGGCAAGGACCCCGTACGGGAATCCTGCCTCGTCGAGCATCCTGTACGCCGCGTCCGCGTTCTCCCACTGGGAGGCCATAGGCTCATCATCGATCAGGTCTCCGTTGTGGAAGAGATACTGGATATTCATCCTGCCTCTGTTGGAGATCAGCCAGTCATGGATCGCAAGCTGGGACTCGTACTTTCCGATCGCCTCCGGATTGTCAGGCGTATCCTCGTTATAATACTGCGTATCACTTTCGATCGCAAATGTGAAATCATAAGTTCCGCGGTCCTGATCACTCTCATTGGATGTCGGCGTCGTCTCATAAACCGGAGTCAGCGCAGGCGTTCCCGGCGCATACTGGGTCGGAGTATATCCCTCGCCCGCCTGTACCATGACCTGTACCTTCTGTCCGGACAGATGATCCTTCAGAGGGATCAGGGCTGCAAGCTCTGCTGCGCCTTCTTCTTCGGACCGCTCTGCCGCGGTCTCCTCCCACACTCCTGTGACAGTGTTATAGACGTACATCTTTGTCTTCGCGCTGTTCGTCTGTCCTTCCCATTTCACCTCGATCGAAGCATTCTCGCTGACATTTTCCCCAACTGTGATGTCGAACTGCTCATAAGGGAATCCGTTGGCGTCCGTGCCGTCAAACACATTCTGGTTTGATCCGGCCTGGCTGCTGATCCCGCTGCTCACGGCAATATTGCTGTCTCCCAGCACATAGCGCTCTCCGTATTTAAAAGCCACATCCATGGTATCGGAAGTGGGGTCTGTGACCCGGACGGAGAAGACCGGATCCTCTTCCACCGTGCTTCCGGGCTCCGGAGTGATGTCCATTCCAATCTCAGCGTCCTCTGCCGGCGTAGTAAACACGACCGTTTTTGTACTTGTATTTCCTTTTGTGTCTCTCGCGGTCAGGACAAGCTCATGTCCGCCCGCCTCCATCTCCAGGCTGCGCGCCTCATACGGGAGTTCGATGTACCCGCCGTCGAGCTGCGCCGTAAGGCTCTGAAGCCCTGCCACGGCATCCGAAGCTTCCGCTTCAATCGTAAATGTCCCGTGGTACTCCTGCTCCAGCATATTTGTCGTGATCTCCGGCGCCGTATTGTCAATACGGAAGGACACGGTCTTTTCATCCTGCCCTTTCAGGACCGTCAGCGTATGGCTTCCGTCTGCATATGCCGCCGTGTCGATCGTAAAACGGATGCTGCTGAAAGTCTCCTCCCGCGGTGTGAACACAGCCTTTAAGATCTCTGTCTTTCCACTGGAATCTCCCATATTGATGACCTCTTCCGGATCTTCATACCCGTCCGCGCGCAGCGTCGTGCCGTCAGGCATGATCAGGCGGATGTTCTTCACGACAAAATCATCGTTATTTTCCTCATTGTGCTCCAGCGCGTTGGCCTTGTTGCCCGCATGGATATCGATCTGTATCGTCTCGCCCTTTGTAAACCAGGACGGATCCACGTCATAGCTCACTGTCGCCCAGTTCTCATATGTACCGTCGTCAAAAATACCGAGCACATGGTCTCCGATCGCCACCGCATTCTTAAAGAATACATCTGTCTGGCTCACGTCAAAAACAATCTTCGCGCTTTTCTCGACAGACGGGACTCCGCCTTCCAGGGCCGTTCCGTCCAGAGTCACACTCTCACCTGTGACAATAAGATCCTGCTGTCCTGCGAGGATGTCGCCGTCCGCCACATTCAGCCGGATTTCTTCCTGTTCTCCGCTGACAGAAACCGTAGTCCCTGTCTCTGTGCGGACAGTCTGGAAGCCGTCGCTGACCTCAAAGTAATACTCATAGCTTTTCTTTCCGGTCAGGTCAATGGCAGCGATCACTTTCTCAAACGTATCTTCTTCTGTACCTCTTGTCAGGTTATAGATCTCGTATTCTTCCGAAGTATTGTCTTTGAATGCCAGCTTGACGGTCTTGATCGACGTCCCGTCGGCCACGGCATTCACACGGAACGCCAGCCCGTTCTTATTTTCAAACTGCGCGGGCGTCTGGTCTGTCACTGACGGCGCGGTCTGCGGCACGGTCAGTTCCGCTCCCTCCGGGCGGTCCTCTTCCTTCACAGCACCCGGATCCGGATCCGCCTGATTGTCGGCGATAGCGCTCGTCATTGTACTGCTGCTGAACATGTATTTGATGGATTTGTCCGCATAGGTGTCGTCCACGCCGGCTTCCATATTGTAGGAGACGAAATCAACTTCATCCCCCACACTTGTCGTCACGCGGAGCGCCCTGGGGCTTCCGTTTGCCATTCCTCCGGAATGGATCTCGAACAGATTCTCTCCCATCACAAGGGATGTCCCGAACTTCTCATTGAACTGTTCCGCTGTATAGCTGTCATTCGGGCCGTTTTTGATCCAGAATACGGCCGCAGCCTTGGATCCCACCCAGATATCGTCGTCAATGCTTCCCCACAGGACGTCGCTTGCGTCTCCCTGGTCCGGGTAATTATAGTAGATCTTATAGTCTTTCAGGTTGATCCTCTGGTCAGAGTTGTTATACAGCTCAATAAATTCATAACCGTCGGATCCGTCCACATTGGAGGAATCCGGCATGATCTCCGTGATAAGCACAGCCGGAAGGCTGCTCTTGTCCACATCTGTCCTCTCAATTGCGACAGCGCTCTCCTGTGTGGCAGCCACAGAGATCCCGTCTGTCAGTTCCGCATAAAATGTAAAGCCCGTCCAGTCGCCTGTCTGGTCGTACGGAAGTTCGAATACAAGCTTATCCCCGCTGTATTTCAGGTCATAAACCGCGTATTCCTCTGCTTTGTCGGGCTTGAGATATATTTTTGCGTCTGTCACTGTATTCGCGCTGTTGGGTATGATCTCCAGCGTCCACGCCTCGCCTTTATGCTGAACCTCCGCGAAGGAAAGCTCCGGGTCAATGCTGCTCTGGGCGAACGCATAGACTCCCTCAGGCTTTTGCTCTTCCGTCATGCTGCCCGGCGTCAGAGTACTGTCATAGGCGATGCGCACCATTTCCACATCAGCCGGATTATAGGCAAATGTGATACCTTTGTTTGCCTTTACTTCTTTTATATCCCCATCATTGTACCGCACCCGGTTTAATTCGATGCCCGTGTTTGTACATATGGACATCTGGCGCTCCTTGCTGTTATGCATTCCGTCACTGTGCACTGTAGCAAGATCCTTACCGATCTCAAAACTCTGCTCTGCGCCGGTCTTCTCCGTATAATACCTGTTAAAATCATCCGCCGTCAGTTCCCGGTTTCCATCGTTAATGATCCAGAGCAGAAGGGACTGCCCGGGCCCGATGACGATCCCATCCTGGTCCGGCTCCCATAGATCCGTCACATTATAAATGATCTGGTACTGATCCAGGCTTACCGCCCGGTCGCTTACATTGGTGATCTCAAAATATTCGTATGCATCCGCTCCGTTCTCGTTATCCGTATCCGGCACGAGCTCTGTGAGCATCAGCGGGGTGTCCGGCGCTGTTTCCGCCGCCGGAGCCGCCTGCAGCCCCGCCGCACGGACCGGGGACGCAAAAGCTCCGGCTGCGACAGCTGTTCCCAGGACCGCGGCAAGACATCTGCGGTACAATTCTTTTCTTTTCATCTCAGTTTCTCCCTGTTTAAAAATAATATTGGACTCAGACCGGTCCTTGCTTATCTTGCCGCTCCGAGCCCCTGACAGCAGTTACTTTAAAAAAGACTATAACGGAATTGTACACATGCTGCATCAAATGCAGGTTAATATTTGTAAAAACAGTGTTAAAAATCGAAACCGTAATGAGGACTTTTTTCGGGGGATAAACCGTGGTATAATGATTGCACGTTCGTGCAATCCGAAGCGGCTTCTCCGCTTCGCCCGCTGCGCGGCGCTTCCTTTCCTGCGCACGTGGTATAATGATTGCTCGTTCATGCAATCCGAAGCGGCTTCTCCGCTTCGCCCTGCTGCGCAGGGTTGATCTGTGATATGAAATGAGGATTTAATCTATGGCATTTGACGGAATCGTCGTGGCAGACCTTGTCCACGAATTAAGAAAAGAATTATTAAACGGAAGGATCGCCCGCATCGTCCAGCCTGAGCCGGACGAGCTTTTGATCACTGTCAAGACGCAGGAAGGGCAGAAACGCCTGCTGATCTGCGCGGACGCTTCTCTCCCCCTGGTGTATCTGACGGACACGAATAAGCCGGCACCCATGTCCGCGCCCAACTTCTGCATGCTCCTCAGGAAGCATATCGGGAGCGGACGCATCACAGATATCTCGCAGCCGAAACTGGAGCGCATCATCCGGTTTACCATCGAACACCTCAACGAGCTCGGTGACCTCTGCCGGAAGCTCCTGATCGTGGAGATCATGGGAAAACACAGCAACATCATCTTCTGTACTGAAGATGGGAAGATCATTGACAGCATCAAGCATGTCTCCGCCCAGATGAGTTCTGTGCGCGAAGTTCTCCCGGGAAGGGAGTACTTTATCCCGGACACCATGCACAAGGCTGACCCGCTGACCGTATCCAGGGCAGACTTTTCCGCCCTGCTGACAGGAAAGCCTGCCCCTGTCTCAAAAGCGCTTTACACAAGCTTTACCGGCATCAGCCCGGTCACCGCGGAAGAGATCTGCTTCCTCGCAGGGCTGGATTCTTCCGTCCCTGCAAAAGAATACTCAGAAGACATCCTCTTCCATCTGTACACCCAGTTTGAGATCTACCTCTCAGCGGTAAAGGAAGAGGCCTTTTCCCCTGCCATCTACTATGACGGCCGTGAGCCCAGGGAGTTCTCAGCGCTCCCCCTCTCTCACTTTTCCGGATATACAAGGCAGGAATACCCGTCCATATCCGAAGTACTCCGGACATACTATTCGACCCGAAGCCAGCTCACCCGCATCCGCCAGAAATCAGCGGACCTGCGCCACATCGTGCAGACCGCGCTGGAGCGGAACCGGAAAAAATACGATCTCCAGCTCCGCCAGCTCAAAGACACCGAAGGGCGGGATAAATATAAGATATACGGAGAACTCATCAACACCTACGGCTACAACGTAGCTGAAGGCGCCAGACAGATGGAAGCGCTCAACTACTATACAAACGAAACGGTCACCATCCCTCTGGATCCGACAAAGACGCCCCAGGAAAACGCCCAGCGCTATTTTGCAAAATATAACAAGCAGAAAAGGACTTTTGAGGCGCTGTCCGAATTATGCCGGGAGACAAAGGACGATATCACTTATCTGGAATCCATCCAGACATCCCTTGACATTGCCCTTACAGAAGACGACCTCGCAGGGATCAAAGAAGAGCTCGCCGGATCCGGATATATCAAACGGAAAACTGTCCGCAAAAAAGTGAAGGTCAAAAACACGCCTCTCCACTATATTTCCAGCGACGGCTATCATATCTATGTGGGGAAAAACAATCTCCAGAATGAAGAGCTGACCTTTCACTTTGCCTCCGGGGATGACTGGTGGTTCCACGCAAAGCAGGCTCCCGGCTCCCATGTCATCGTGAAGACAAACGGAGAAGAACTGCCGGACCGCACATTTGAAGAAGCCGGACGCCTGGCGGCATATTACTCCAGCATGAGAGGCAGCGAAAAAGTCGAGATCGACTATGTGGAGAAAAAACATGTAAAAAAACCAAAGGGCGGCAAACCCGGGTTCGTGGTGTATTACACCAACTACTCCCTCGTCATCGACAGCGATATCTCCGGCCTGCAGGAAGTATGAAATCTGTATTTGTGGGGGCCGGCCGATTGGCTGAACGTCCGAAAACAGTGAAGCGGATGTATCGAAGACGTATTCAGCGCGGGGATATGGCGACGGTGACTTGGAGTAATCTGCCGGAAGGACTTAAAGGGAGAAAGCGTGGCGTTAATTGTCCGGCGGATGCCTGAGGCGGAGCCGAATCTTCCGCCGGACAATTGCTTTTAGCCATGCTTTCTCCCTTTTACGTCTTTCCCAGATTACGGAGCCGGAACCTGAGCCATATCCCCGCCCGCCGCGAAAACGTCTGCATCACATCAACGGTTTTCGGACGTTTCGTCAACAGGAAGGCTCCCCCGCAAATCCAGATTCTATATAATGATGCACACCATCCCCCCATTGGAGTCGTTCACGATCTTCTGCATAGAATCCTGCAGTTTTACCTGGCTTTCATCGTTGATCATGGCAATTTTGTTTTTCATTCCGTCCATAACGAGCTCTTCCACGGATTTCCCGAATATATTCGTTCCCCACACCCCTTCCGGCGTCTCGCTCTCTTTCCTGATATACTGTACCAGGTCTTCCGCCTGCTGTTCGCTCCCGACGATGGGGGCGATCTCTGTCTCGATATTCGCGCGGATCATATGGATCGAGGGTGCTTCGGAGCGGATCTTTACCCCGTACTTGCTTCCCTGCTTGATGATCACGGGCTCTTCCAGCCGGATGTCCTCCCTGGACGGGCTGACCACGCCATATCCTTTCATTTTTACGTCCGTGAACGCGTCTTTGAGGCGGCTCAGTTCATCTCTCATCGAAGCCAGTTCTTTTACCGTGGAGATCAGCTCATATTCTCCTTTGATATCAGCGCCGGTAAGTTCGCTGAGCACTTCATAATAATATTTCTGCTCAAATCCCACCCGGATCCGGACCTTTCCCGTGTCCATTTCTATCTGGTCCACCTGGATGCTGTCTATGTACGGACTGTCAGTCTCCAGGGTGCGGGAAACAATACTCCGGACGTCATCCATATCCTCCATCACTGTGCGGACACAGTTTAAAAGCTCCTGTTTGATCCTGTGCTCCCTGGAAAGCATCTCCACCCATTTCGGCACATAGAATTCCACCTCCGTGATCGGGAACTCAAAGAGTACCTGGCGCATGATCTCATGGATATCATCTGTTTTCAGCTGTTCGCAGTTGACCGGGACCACGGAGGCGCCGTATTTCTTCTCCATCTCTTCCTTTAATGCTTTTGCCTCATCCGTATACGGCTTCTGACAGTTCAGCAGGATCAGGAAGGGTTTTCCGATGGACTGGAGCTCTTTGACCGTTTTCTCCTCCGCGGGAATATAATTTTCTCTTGGAAGTCCGGTCACACTTCCGTCCGTCGTCACAACAAATCCGATCGTCGCATGGTCGTGGATGACCTTCTGCGTACCGATCGCAGCCGCTTTCGTAAAAGGGATCTCATATTCAAACCAGGGCGTCCTTACCTGGCGCTCTTCCTCATTTTCCGTATGCCCTGACGCCCCCTCCACCATATAACCCACGCAGTCGATCAGACGGATCCTGACTTCCACATCATCTGAGAGCTTTACCGCCGCCGCTTCTTTGGGCACGAACTTTGGCTCTGTGGTCATAATCGTCGTGCCGGAGGCGGACTGCGGAAGCTCATCCTGTGTCCTTGCCCTTGCATGTTCATCGGTCATATTCGGGAGGACAAGCAGGTCCATAAAACGCTTGATGAACGTGGATTTGCCTGTCCGCACCGGACCGACGACTCCGATATAGATTTCTCCGTTGGTGCGTGCTTTCATATCTCTGTATACCTGAAATGGATCCATAAAAATACCCCCTTGTTCTGCTGTTACAGTGTATGCAGACACAAAAGAGGGTATGACTTTTTCTTCCCGCACAGGGATTTCTGTTCTGTACAGAGATTTCCATTCCGTATAAAGATTACCGTACCTGATCAGGACTCCTGCCCGTCCCATGTGAGGGAGCGGTTCTCACTGCGGGACTCTCTCTGCATCAGGTCGTCCACAGCCTGAGCCGGAGATTTTCCTTCGAAGAGGACCTTGTTTACTTCCTCCACGATCGGCATGGACACATCATATTTCTCCGCCAGTTTTGCCGCCGCCCTGGCGGAATACACCCCTTCCACCACCATCTTCACCTCGTCCATCGCTTCCCGGACTGTCCTGCCCTGCCCGATCAGATAGCCCGCCTTTCGGTTGCGGCTGTGTACGCTGGCACACGTCACGATCAGATCCCCGATGCCGGTCAGGCCGGTAAAACTCTCGATCTTTCCGCCCATCTTTACTCCCAGCCGGGAGATCTCCGCGATGCCTCTGGTAATGAGCGCTGCCTTTGTATTGTCCCCATAGCCCAGGCCGTCAGCGATGCCTGCTGCCAGGGCGATCACATTTTTCAGGGAGCCGCCGAGCTCGATCCCGAGGATATCAGGGCTTGTATACACACGGAACACAGGGCTGATAAACATGGACTGGAGATACTCCGCAGTTTTCCGTGTCTTCGCGCCGATCACACACGTCGTCGGAAGCTTGCGCCCCACTTCCTCTGCATGGCTCGGCCCGGAGAGGACAGCCACATCCGCCTGCGGGATCTCTTCCCCGATCTGACGGGAAAGCGTCATAAGGGTAGATTCCTCGATCCCCTTTGCCACATCCACAATCATCTGTCCGTCTGCCACATACGGCTTCATCGTCCGTGCGGTTTGCCGCGTAAAGGGAGACGGGACCGCTAATACGAGAAAATCCTTTCCCCGTACCGCTGTCTCCAGATCCCCGGTAATAATCATATCCTCCGCCAGCTTCACGCCCGGCAGCTTCAGCTCATGTTCCCTCTTTTCCTCCAGCATCTTCACTTCATTCCCGTCGATCGACCAGATCGTCACCTGATGTCCGTTATCGTGAAGAAGGACTGAAAGCGCCGTGCCCCAGCTTCCGGCGCCAAGCACACCTACCTTTGCCATGATATATTGCTCCTTTCCCTTTTATTCTTTTTTCTTTGTCCCGAATTTATTCTCCGTCCCTTTCGCCAGCCGCCCCAGATTTGCCCTGTGCCTGAACCAGGCCAGCGCAGTCAGGAGGAAGAGCACTCCATAAAGCTCATAACATCTGGCGGCATCCATCCGGAGCCACCCCATCTGCCCGGTGATAACCATCTCAATCAGAAAAACCGTATAAGCCGCAAGAGAACCGACGGATATGTATCTGGTCACCGCAACCGGGATGAGGAAGAACGCCAGAGTGACCGGGATCAGCAGAAGACTCGCCGGCAGGCGCCAGAAGCTGTTGACGGCCACAAGCCCAGCCATAACAGCGATCCCCTTCCCGCCTTTGAAATTCATATAAAACGGGAAATTATGCCCCAGCGTCACCCCCGCGCCCGCATACATGGCGAGCAGAGGCAGCATATCGCTCCCCCGGTACATAAAATATGTGATCAGGAACGCTGCCACACATTTCAGCACATCCCCGAAAAATGTCATAGCTCCCGCTTTCCACCCCAGGACTCTGAGGGCATTCGTTGTCCCTGCATTTCCGCTGCCCTTTTTCCTGATATCCATATGGTTCATCTTCCCGACAAGATAGCCGGTCTGAAACAGGCCGCACACATACCCCACCGCAAGACAGATCAATCGTTCCATAGCTTTACTGCTCCTTTTCCTTTCTCTCCCTGATAAAGAACTTCAGTGAAGTCCCGCGGAAGCCGAATGCTTCACGGATCTTATTCTCCAGGTATCTCGTATATGAGAAATGCATCAGTTCTTTGTCATTTACAAAGATCACAAACGTCGGCGGCTTTACGGAAACCTGGGTGATATAGTAAAGTTTCAGCCTCTTTCCCTTGTCTGACGGGGGCTGCTGCATTGCCACTGCCTCTGTCATGATCTCATTGAGCACTCCCGTAGCGATGCGCAGCGTCTGGTTCTCAATGACCATATCGATCATGTCATAGAGCTTCGCAAGCCTCTGTCCGGTCAGAGCGGATACATACATGATCTCCGCATACGGCATGAAAGAAAGCACCTGGCGGATATCGCTCTCATACTCCCGCATGGTACGGTCATTCTTCTCGATGGCATCCCACTTATTTACAACGATGATAATGCCCTTGCCTCTCTCGTGCGCGATTCCCGCGATCTTCGCGTCCTGTTCCGTCACCCCTTCTGTGGCGTCGATGACCATGAGGACAACATCCGCCCTCTCCACCGCGGTGACAGTACGGATAATGCTATATCTCTCCAGCTCTTCTCTGATCTTGTTCTTTCTGCGCAGCCCGGCAGTATCGATGAAGATATATTCTTTCCCATTGTGCACGATCTCCGTGTCAATGGCGTCTCTCGTTGTTCCTGCCACATCAGAGACAATGACCCGGTTCTCTCCCAGAAGGCGGTTGACGATAGAGGATTTGCCCACATTCGGTTTTCCCACAATAGCGATGCGGGGCCTGTCATCCTCCTCTTCCTGCGCACCTCCCTCCGGGAAATATCCTGACACGATATCGAGCATATCCCCGAGTCCGAGCCTGGATGCCGCTGATACCGGCACAGGATCCCCGATTCCCAGATTATAGAACTCATACACATCCGGCATAAATTTATCGAAATGATCTACTTTATTCACCACAAGAACAACCGGCTTCCCGGATCTTCTCAGCATATCCGCCACTTTTGAATCCGCGTCCACAAGTCCCTGCCTCACATCTGTGATAAATATGATCACATCCGCTGTATCAATGGCGATCTGCGCCTGCTCCCTCATCTGCGAAAGGATGATATCCCTGCTGTCCGGCTCAATGCCTCCTGTGTCGATCAGTGTGAATTCTTTGTCCAGCCACGTCACATCCGCATAGATCCTGTCCCGGGTCACTCCGGGCGTATCCTTTACGATCGCGATCTTCTCTCCGGCCAGCGCGTTAAAAAGCGTTGATTTCCCGACATTCGGACGTCCCACGATAGCCACTACTGGTTTGCTCATATCATTCAGCCTTTCTCTTCTAAAATTTCAATTAATAAAATCAATCTACCGCCCATCCCTGTGTACAGGGTGTTCTTCGTCTGTACGCAATATACTGTCGATCAGATCCTGACCGCTTGATTTTACAATATGGATCGGAACTTGTAAAGCATCCGACACCTGTTCCACGGTGAAGTCATCCAGGAAAACCGCCTCATCCGTCCTCAGCATATTGCAGGGAATAAGAAGCCGGCTCCCCAGTTCCTCGTCCTTTAGCTGCGCCATAAGATCCTGTCCCGTGATCAGCCCGGATACAGTGATCCTCTCCCCGAAGAAATCATTGCGGATGCAGTATACATGGATGCATTTTCCGGGGAATTTCTCTGTGATCTCTTCTGCCATCTTACAGAGATACGGATAGGCCAGCTTCCCTGTCGCAATAGAAAGTTCTTCCTGCCTTTCATCACCTGTCAGCGCCTCAAAACCTTCTGCAAATTCATTAAACAGAAGGCGGAGCATCCCGACTCCATTCTCAAGCTGGAGATACCCGTCATACCGCTCCTCCTCCGGCACCTCCTCTCCCGCCAGAAGATACCATTCATCCCCTGCGTGGATAAAATGCAGTCCGTATTCCTGCCAGAGCTTTTCCTGCCATCTGTGGATAACGCCCAGGACTTCCTTTGCGTCTTCCTTTGTAAACGGCTCCAGAGGGTACAGCCCGCTGCGGAATTTCGTAAGTCCCACCGGAACGACGGATACGCTCTTCAGGAGCGGAAGATAGGAAGTCAGGTCCCGGATCGAGCGCTCCAGCTCCTCTCCGTCGTTTACCCCTTTGCAAAGAACGATCTGACCGTTCATCTCGATCCCGCCCTGGTAGAGCATGTCCACTTTCTTAAGCGCATCGCCCGCAAAGCGGTTGTGCAGCATCCGGCGCCGGAGCTCCGGGTTTGTCGTCTGAAAGGAGATGTTGATCGGTTCCAGACGGTAGCGGATGATCCTCTCGATATCATGGTCGCTCATGTTCGTAAGCGTCACATAATTCCCCTGAAGAAAGGACAGCCGTGAATCATCATCCTTAAAATACAGAGTATCCCGCATCCCCTCCGGCATCTGGTCAATAAAGCAGAAGATGCATTTATTACAGCAGGAACGGTACTCATCCATGAGTCCCTGCCCGAACCGGATCCCCAGATCCTCGTCCGCCTCTTTCTCGATCTCCAGCTCCCACTGTTCCCCGTCCGGCTTCTCGATGAGGAGCACGATCTGTTCCTCCTCTGTATAAAACTGGTAATCAAAGATATCCTCAATCTCATGCCCGTCGACCGCCAGAAGCTTATCCCCGGGCATGATGCCCAGTTCTTCCGCAATACTGTCCCGATCTACACCGGACACTGTGTGTTCATGTTTTTTCATATATGTCAAAACTCCTTATTTATGTCCTTTTCAATCAAAAAGATGCACGGCCGCTTTCTTCCTTCCTGGCCGTATCCAGTATAGCATAATTTCCGGGCTCCGCAAAGCATAATTCCCTGATTTCCGGCCGGGTTTCATCCTGTGAACTTGAATTTCACCGTAAAAGATGATATAAAAGATATGTAAAATTGAGATCAGCTTTATCAACAGGAGAAAAACATGTCTAATATCGAACTCTTAGAAAAAACTCTTCCCGTCGCTCCTCTTAAAATCGTTGCGATGGAGAGCTGCCGGCAACTGGGACAGAAGGTCAATGATTACATCGTTTCCTTCCGCGAGAACACAGTGAGCGAAGCATCCGAATCCTCCCTCTATGTCAATTTCAGATCAAACAATTACCTGGTGGACTGTTGTTGTCCACGCTTCGGGACAGGTGAGGCAAAGGGTGTCCTCAGAGAGACGATCCGCGGAACGGACCTGTTCATCATGACCGATGTCTGCAACTACAGCCTGACTTACAGTGTGAGCGGGCATTTAAACCATATGTCGCCGGATGATCATTTCCAGGACCTGAAAAGGATCATCTCTGCCGCTACGGGGAAGGCGCACCGGATCAATGTGATCATGCCGTTCCTGTACGAGAGCCGCCAGCACAAGCGCACAAAGAGGGAATCCCTTGACTGCGCTCTCGCGCTCCAGGAGCTGACAGATATGGGAGTTGCCAATATCATCACATTTGACGCCCATGATCCGCGCGTCCAGAACTCGATCCCGCTGAGCGGATTCGACAGCTTCAATCCGCCGTATCAGTTCATGAAAGCGCTCTTCCGCGCTGTCCCTGACCTGATCCCGGACAAAGACCACCTCATGATCATCAGCCCGGACGAGGGGGCGATGCACCGCGCGGTATACTTCTCCAACGTCCTCGGCGTGGATATGGGAATGTTTTATAAAAGACGCGACTACTCTACAATCATAAACGGAAAGAATCCCATCGTCGCCCATGAATTTCTCGGAGATGACGTACAGGGCAAGGATGTCATCATTGTCGATGATATGATCTCCTCGGGCGGAAGCATGCTGGATGTGGCAAAGCAGCTGAAAAGCCGCAATGCAGGACGCGTCTTCGTGTGCACGACCTTCGGACTGTTCACAGACGGCCTGGAAAAGTTCGACGAATACTACGAAAAAGGATACATCAATAAAGTCATTACCACAAACCTGACTTATCTTCCGCCGGAACTCTACGAAAAACCATACTTTGTACAGGCGGATATGAGCAAATTCCTGGCGCTCATCATTGATTCCCTGAATCATGACGTCACGATCGGAGCGGTACTGAACCCGACAGATAAGATCCATGCACTGCTCGAAAAACGGTCGCGGGGCGAGAAGATATAAATCTGGATTTGTGGGGAGCCGTCCTGTTGGGTAAGCGTCCGAAAACCGTGGTTTAATGCAGGACGTTTTCGCGGCGGGCAGGGATATGGCTCAGTTCCGGTTCCGTAATCCGGTAGAGTAGGCGGGTGAAAAATTCACCCGCCCCTCATCAAACCGTGCATGAGGTTCTCCCTCACACGGCTTTCCGA
>CALWDM010000031.1 GCA_944376695.1 uncultured Mediterraneibacter sp.
GATTCAAATATAACACAAAAGAGTCTATCCTCGCTTTTTAAATATTCAGTTGTAACACATGTATTGTAATCCTACACAATAAATTTTCTGAGATTCTCTGTAAAACTTGACTTTCCTGTCATTTCATTCTATATTTAGTATCGTGCAGAGGAGTTTCTGCATATACTTTATCCATACAGATCTTACTGTATGTACTTTTATTCCGGGCTTGTACTGGTTTCGACAGGGATCTTGAAGATGGAGAAGCTATCCGCAGGCTGATGCGTCAAATCGCAAACTTAAAATTAAACGCTAACGATAATTACGAATTAGCTGCGGCCTAATTGCCGCATGTCAGCCCCGGGGCACTCACACTCCGGGAATCTGGCATCAAACATGTGAGAAACGATGACGGCAAAGCTTTGAGCCGTCAGGCGTATCATGAAGCTACTGAACCCGCAGGGATGTCCGTTTCCATGCGGCAGAGGGAATGAAAAAGAACGGACTATGATAGTAGAAGTACATGGGATAGGTTTTTGGACGCGGGTTCGATTCCCGCCAGGTCCATATTTTCGGGGAACAGCGGATTTTCGCCTGTTCCCCTTTTTCTGTCTGTTTTCTGATCATTTGCCTGCATTCACTTTACTCATCAGGGCCTCCCGGAGCACCTGAGAGAAATTTACACCCATCGCTGTTGCTTCCTCATTCAGCCACGCCGGAATACTGAGAGTCTTTTTCACAGCCCGGGAATTATGTCTTTTCTGATATTCGAGCATATCAAACTCAACGATCACCAGAGTTCCATCCGCTAAATCCAGTTTGTCAATTTCTGCAGGCGCCGGAATCTCCTCTTTTTCCTCTTTCCTGTTCACCAACGCAAGGCCTAACGCCTCGACAGCCATTTCATATGCCTGCGTTATATCATCGCCTTCTGTAAAACACTCTGGGAAATCCGGGAATGACACCCAGAATCCCCCTTCTTCTGCTTTGTGGAATACTGCGGGATAAAATAATTTGTTCATACGTAATCCTCCATTTTCAAGCGTAAATTATATCACGTATTTTTACGTATGTAAATAATCTAATACGTATTTTTACGCATAACGTTTCTTCTCAGAAAACAGCGGCAGCCGGATCTCCACCCGCAGCCCTCCGTCCGCCCCGGACGAAAACCTCACTTCCCCGTGATGTACTTTGATGATCTGCTGTACGATCAAAAGCCCCAGGCCATGGCGTGGTTCATCCGCCCCGCTGTCATTCATCATATAATGAGGCGTATTTTTCAGCTTTTCCAGTTTTTCTTCCGGGATCCCCACGCCGTCATCTTCTATGGCAATGCAGCAGGCATCTTCTTCCACCTGGAATCCCATCGCGATATGGCATCCGTCGGGATTGTGGGTCTGGGCATTATTCAGCAGATTGTTCAGCGCCCTGCCCAGCAGGGTCTTATCTCCCCTGACCACACAGGAAGGCAGGTTTTCCTGCGCCTTCCATTCCAGAGGGTATTTCCCGCTGATATCCGCATTCATGAAATCCGCCGCGCACTGCCGCGCCACTGCCGCCATATTCACCTGTTCAGAACGGAGAGGCTGCATATTGTATTCCAGCTTAGACGCCAGGTTCAGGTCATTTACCAGATTTTTCATTTTTACACTCTGCTGCCGGATGATGGCTGCTTTTCTCCTGTCGTCCTCCGAAAGCTCCGGTGCGTCTTCCAGCTGTCCCGCATACCCCATGACCATGGAAAGGGGGGTGCGGATATCGTGGGAGACACCTGATATCCAGTCAGCCCTCGCAGCTTCCTTTTTCCTCAGGTCTCTTCTCTGGGACTGAAGGATATCCGCTGTCCGGTTGATATCTTTTGCCAGATCCGACAAAAGCCCCTTCTCCTTCACATACAGAGGCGTCTTCGTCGGCAGTGCCTGGATCCCGTCCGCGATGGGCCTCACAGAGCGGAGCAGCTTTGTGTTTGCAGTCACATAGATCAGAAGGACCACGGCAACATTAATCCCAATCGCAGCCAGCGCGATGTACGGGCTGTTCCTGATGAAATCATAATCCCAGGAAGGGCTTATGTGTTTCCAGTACCGGTCTTTCGGGAAGCCCACGACCACCAGCCCGTTTTCAGAGCCCGCGGTGTAGGTGGGATAATCTGCCAGGTACCCCCTTGTCAGGCTGGAAATGTCCGCGATCGTATACTGCATGGGGATCTCTGACGGCAGGTTTTCTGTATGCCACAGTACCTTACTGGTGTCATTGTCAATGTAGACTGCCCATGCATCCTTATCTTTCAGCATTTTCGTCATCTCATCAGACAGGGTATATCCGGCCTCTGTTTTCTGCAGCCCGGCTTCCGTCTCCTGTGCAGTCGTCCACGGGCCGATGCCGGGAGTCTGCGTGGACGCCACTGCCAGCAGGATCACCACATTCACTATAAAAAGAAGAAACATGCTCAGGACCAGGATCCCTACAAATCTCCGGATCAGCTTTACCACACTCGTCATCTTCTCCCCTCCAGCACCAGTTTATATCCCAGCCCCCGGACCGTGATCAGGGAGACCGGCTTCGACGGATTTGCCTCGATCTTTTCCCGGATCCTGCGGATATGCGCCATAAGGCTGTTCTCATACCCGAATGGATTCTCTCCCCACGCCGCCTCGCAGAGCTGGTCAATCGTCACGATCCGCCCTGCATTCCGGTACAATACTGACAGGATCTCGTGTTCTTTCGCAGTCAGAGGCAGATGTTCACCATTTTTGACCACCTCGGCCCGGGCAAGATCAATCCTGCACCCTGCCAGTTTCACTGCCGGGTCTTCCGCCTTATAATAACGACGCAGGATGATCCCGATGCGCAGCAGCAGCTCCTTTGGCAGAAATGGCTTGACCATATAATCGTCTGCCCCGAGCCCAAGCCCGCGGATCCTGTCCTCATCCTCTCCCCGCGCGGTCAGGAAGAGCACGGGGATTTCCGTAAATCCCCGCATCCGCTCAAACAGGGAAAAACCATCCCCGTCCGGCAGCATGACGTCAAGGACTGCAAGCTCCGCTCCCCATTCTTCTGCTGTCCTGAGCGCGTCTTTGACGGTACCCGCTGTCCGTATCTGTGTATATCCATCCCTGCTGAGAAAATCTGTTATCATGTCAAGGATCTCCTTCTCATCGTCCACGAGAAGGATCTTTTTCTGTTTCAGATAATATTGCTCCATCATCCATCCCTCCTGCTTCTGATTATAGCACAGAAGAGACTGCTCTCATTTTCCTTTCCTTAAATGTAAGGTAAACGTAAGGAAGGGAGAAGGTCTCCGTAAGGACGGCATTCTATGCTTTAACTGTCAGGAAAAATCACCGGTGGAAATGCCGCGGACGCTTTTACGCCGCGCAGACACCGGATACTGAAAGGAGTTCAGGAAATTATGAATATTATTGAAACAAAGGATCTGACGAAAACGTACGGCGGCTTTACTGCTGTCTCTCATTTAAACATGCATATCCGCAAGGGAAGCGTGTACGGTTTCCTCGGTCCTAACGGCGCGGGGAAATCCACTACCATGAAAATGTTCCTCGGGCTTACCCGCCCCACAGAAGGGAGCTTTCAGATCGACGGAAAGACCTATCCGGCCGACCGGATATCCATCCTGAAGGAAGTCGGTTCTTTTATCGAAGCGCCCGCCTTTTACGGCAGCCTGACCGGAGAAGAAAACCTGGATATCATCCGCAGGATCCTGGGGCTTCCCAGGAGCAGCGTCCAGGACGCGCTGGAGCTTGTCGGACTGTCCCAGTTCCGAAAAAGACCGGCGAAAAAATATTCTCTCGGTATGAAGCAGAGGCTTGGGCTGGCCGGGGCGCTCATAGGACGCCCGCCCATCCTGATCCTGGATGAGCCCACCAACGGTCTCGACCCGGCCGGCATCCACGAGATCCGGACACTCATAAAGTCTCTGCCCCGGCAGTTTGACTGTACTGTGCTCGTCTCCTCCCACCTGCTTTCCGAAGTAGAGCTGATGGCGGATGAGATCGGGATCCTCAACCACGGCCGCCTGCTGTTCGAAGGGACAATGGATGAATTAAGATCCAGCGCCCATGAAGCCGGATTTCCCACAGACAATCTGGAAGAGACCTTCCTTGCCATGATCGATGAAGATAACAGGAAAGGGGGCGGCAGGGCATGGCACTGAACCTGGAGATCAAAAAACTGAAGCGGACCGGCTATCTCCCCGCTTTCCTCGGGGGATCCCTCCTCGCCGCGGCATTTCCCCTGGCAAATATGCTCTTCCGCCCGGAGACATTCACCGCAATGCCCGGACGCCCTTTTGACATCCTCATGGATGCGGACTGGCAGATGATGGCAATGCTGAATATCCTTGTCTCCATCTGCGGAGCCTGCATCATGTACCACACGGAGTATGCGGACAACGGCGCCCAGAAAATGGATGTACTGCCGATTCGCGCCGGGAGCATGTTCCTGGGCAAATCCGTGATCGCCGCGGTGATGCTGGCGATGATGACTGCCGTGGAAATCCTCGCGGTCACAGGGTGCGCACTTCACTGGTTCCCGGACCGCATCCCGGATGCAGCGGAACTGCTGAAAGGTCTCCTGGGGAGTATCCTCTTTCAGTGGGGAGCCGCCCTGCCTACGGTCATCCTGATGCTCGTGATCGCCTCTGCCTGCAGAAATATGTGGGTGTCCCTCGGGATCGGGGTGATCCTGGCGTTTACTCTCCTCATCTTTCCCCAGGATCATGCGGTGCTGAGCCTTTTCCCGTTCAGCTCCCCTTACCAGACGCTCGCAGCAGCAGCGGAAAATGACCGGGTCTTTCTCTTTCTCGGCGTGTGCGCCGCTGAGGTCCTGTTGTTCGGCGCACTGGAACTCATTTACCAAAAACTCAGGAGGTGTGTAGAATGAATTTCTTTTCTCTTGTCAGCGTGGAACTGAAAAAGATCAAACAGTCTAAGATCCTGCTGATCCTGCTGGTCCCGGTCCTCATGATGTGGGTCCCTGGTATCATGAACTCTGACTTTTCTTTTGACACCAGAGGGATCCCGATCACCCCGGAAAACAACTTCTTTATCCAGGGCTATATGGGAATGGTGTGGTTCATGATCCCCGCATCACTGGTCATCTGTACGGTACTCCTCATCCAGACCGAACGCTCCCACGGGGGTATCGTGAAAATGCTGTCCCTGCCGGTGAGTTCTGCAAAACTGTGCCTCGCCAAATTTTCCGTGCTGATCCTGCTGGCATCTGCCCAGATGCTCATGACAGTCTGCGCATATTACATCAGCGCCGCGCTCGTCTCCCGGATACAGGATTATGATTTCATCCTGGACCCGCTCTATGTCTGCGGGAACACACTGGGCATTTACGCCGGCGCCATCCCCATGTCGGCAGTTTTCTGGATGGTCGCCTGCCTGATCCAGACCCCGGTCTTTTCCGTAGGGATCGGACTTGCCTCCATCGTGCCGTCCGTGCTGATCATCAATACAAAGATCTGGTTCGCCTACCCAATGAGCTACCCATTTTACCTGCTGATGGTACAGTACGGGAAAGCCGCAGAAGGGATGTATGACACCCGGATCGACTGGCTGCCGTGGCTGCCCGCCGCCATTTTGATCACCGCCGCCGCGCTGGCCATTGCCTGCGTCCGCTTCGGAGCTGCTGAAAGGAAATAAATCTGAAAAATAATAATCGAAAGGAAATCATGAATATGAAAAATAAAATCTGTACTGCCATTGCCACTCTTATGCTGTTTATCCCGTGGACGATCCTGCCCCTGCGCACCTTTGACTGGGCGCTGGAGTCCCCTGCGGCGGAGATCATTATCTACAGCTATGCCGCGTTTATGATCTTTTCCGGCATCTTTTCCGTGCTCGCCTATGCGGCGGGAAAAGTCAGGAACAAATGGATGCAGGTGTGCATGGTCATCAACTGCATCTATGCTGCGGGAGCCGTGGGGATCGCCGGGATGATCGCGTATGGGAGATTGATGTAGCGGATCGATAACTCGCTTGTAAAACCGGATATATCAATATATAATGAAGATAAATCAAGATATCTGCAGCATTGGAACTTGTTAAAAACAATGGGGGATTGATATTATGATGTATCCATACATGACTTTAAATGATGATACGGAAATTACACATTCTGAAATGTTATCGGACGGTAAAGTAAAAGTATACATTGAAACACCGGACGAAAAAGATGGCTTTCACAATGCTGTCTGCTGGCTGCCGGAATATAAATGGGAAAATAATGGGTATTCAGACGTAGAACTAGAGTATTTCAAAACGTTCGTTCGAAATAATGCACATTTAATAATCGAATTTTCCCAGGAAGGAGGCTTTGCGGATGCCTCAAATCTTTAGGATCGGGGAAATCCGATTCTTTTGTTGAGATACCAAAAGCACCAACAGAAGTTTATTCTGAAAGTGCTTTTTCTGGAATAAAATATTATTTTAGAGTAGCTCTAATATTTTAGAAAAATTCACACAAAATTTATTGATTTTTGACTGCCTCAAGCATAGTATATAGACGCGACGAGAGTTATTAAGTAAACAGGCCTTAGGTGGTAGGTTTCCCATGATACGGGATTGGCTGATACCTAGGGCTTTACTCATTTAAGGCGGCTTTTATGAAAAGCAACGGAAGGTGGCTCTGAGGTTGGGAGAACTGTCAGATGCTTATGCCTCATACAAAATAAGCGCAGACGCATTAAAAGAATAATGTATTTACCCAGGCAACTGGGAGGGCGAATCCATCCGTTTCGGAGTCTTGCGAAAGGCGTGGCTTATTCTCTTTAACAAGCCAGATAATAAAAAATCAATGCGGGCTTTCAAAAAATTCATGCAACACGAAAATTGAAAACCCGCATAACACTGGACTTATATAATGGAGTATACGGGATTCGAACCCGTGGCCTCCACAATGCGAATGTGGCGCGCTCCCAGCTGCGCTAATACCCCAAAAGGATCAATGGAAGCAACGGGGCTCGAACCCATGACCTCCCGCTAGTCAGGCGAGCGCTCTCCCAGCTGAGCTATGCTTCCGCGTCCATCGGTTATTATACCACGCCGCACCGGGAATGTATAGTACAAATTTTATCTATCTTCCACACTCCCACAGCCTGCATATGCTGCGCCCGGTGCCGCTCCTCCACCGTTTCTTTCGGATAACGGATGAGCCCGTTATTGTCATAAGGGTCGTTAAAATAATACCCTTCCTCATCATATCCGACAAGGAGCATACAGTGCTCGTTAGAAATCCACGTAAACAGTTCGCCTGTGTCCAGAAGTTTCCACTGCGGGCCGACGACCGGCTCCCGCATATTGATACACGCCCAGCAGACGACCGGCATCCCCCGGTCCAGATAGCGCCG
The DNA here is from genome assembly GCA_944376695.1 of uncultured Mediterraneibacter sp. Classification (GTDB taxonomy): domain Bacteria; phylum Bacillota; class Clostridia; order Lachnospirales; family Lachnospiraceae; genus Mediterraneibacter. Next base: position 7,358 of record CALWDM010000031.1, read on the forward strand.
GGCCAGTTCTTCCAGCCGGGCGCCTGTCTCATCGGTCACTGTATATCCGCCGCCCAGCGCCCGCCGCAGGGCCTTCGCGACCACCGGCGCGTAGCACCCGAAGGAATCCGCGTCATAAGGGCTCCCGCAGAAATATTTCCGGGGATCCGGCCCGTACAGCACTCCGTCCCGTTCTTCAAATCCCTGTTTATCCAGATACTTCTCTATAAATTCATCCACAGAGATCTCAACTCCTAAAAACCGCAGCAGCATGACTGCTGATACGCTCTCGCAGCCGGTGGGATAAGCGCCGCTCTGGTCGATGTACGGCGCTTTTATGCAGACTTTTTCTCCGGAATTTCTGCCGCCGGCTCTCCTGTCAGCAGCGCCGCCATCCACACTCATGCCGCCGGGTCTTCTCTCATCCATCTGCCCGCTCCTGCTTTCTTCCGAGATACGTCTTCATCCCTGTCAGCACGGCCAGCAGTACGATCAGGCTGGTCCCCAGCACAATCCACCAGACATGCACGAATCCGGCAAAGATGTATCCCGCAAAACTGATGACCGTGACAATGGCCGCATACTGCATCTGCGTGGACACATGGTTGATATGGTTGCTCTGGGCGCCCGCCGAGGACATGACCGTCGTATCCGAGATCGGCGATACGTGGTCCCCGCACACTGCGCCCGCCAGGACCGCTGAGACAGAGATGACCATCATCTGCATATCCGCCCCGCCCGAGAACATCGCTGTGGCGATGGGCACGAGGATCGCAAATGTCCCCCAGGAAGTCCCTGTGGAAAAGGACAGGAACACTGCCGCCGCAAAAAGGACCGCCGGGATGAAAATGCTTGCCGATGCACTGTCCCCCACCACATGGCCCACAAAATCTGCAAGCCCAAGTGCGTCTCCCATGCCTTTCAGCGACCATGCGAAGATCAGGATCGTGACCGCAGGCACCATGAGCTTGAACCCGTCCGCCAGACTGTCCATGAATCCTTTGAATGTCACGACCTTCCGCGGCAGATACAGAAGGAGCATGAAAAACACCGTCACCAGCGTCGCAAAGATCAGACTTGTCTCAGCGTCGCATCCGGAAAATGCCGTGATGATATCCTCCGCCCCGCCGAGGAAGCCTGTGTAGATCATCGCCCCGATGGCGGACACGATGAGCACTGCCACTGGCAGCACCAGGTCGATCACCTTCCCGTTGGGATTGACTTCATCCTCGGACACCTGCTCGAACTCTTCCGCTCCGCTGGTAAAGAGATCTCCCTTCGCCGCATTGTCCTCGTGCTTCTTCATCAGCCCGAAATCAAATGCCGTGATGGCGATGTAGAACACCATGACCAGCGTAAGGATGGCATACAGATTATAGGGGATCGTACTGAGGAAAAGCTGGAATCCGCTGATCCCCGCATCCTCCGGCACATAAGAATTCACCGCCGCAGCCCAGCTTGACACCGGAGCGATGATGCACACCGGGGCAGCTGTGGCGTCAATGATATACGCAAGCTTTGCCCTTGACACTTTATACCGGTCTGTCACCGGGCGCATGACTGAACCCACAGTCAGGCAGTTAAAATAATCGTCCACAAAGATCAGGACTCCCAGCCCCGCCGTCGCGAGAAGGGCGCTCCTCTTGGATCTGATCTTGGTCCCCGCCCATTTCCCGTAGGCAGCGGAACCGCCTGACTTCGCCATGAGGACAATGATCATGCCCAGGAGGACGTCAAAGATCAGGATATTCAGATTCATGCTGTCCTTCATGATCTCAAAAAAATTCACAAACGACTCCCATGGATGAAAACCGCTGTAGAGCAGTGCTCCCACTGCCACGCCGATAAAGAGGGAACTGTATACTTCCTTTGTGATAAAGGCGAGCAGGATCGCCAGAAGCGGCGGCACCAGGGCCCACCATGTGCCGATAAACATTGAACCGTCCATATTGTACTCTCCATTCCTTTTAATCTTAAACCGTCTCAGCGCTCTCTGTTTTTTCCGCGAGCACGGATGTGCAGTGCGGGCACCGTGTCGCCTGTACCGGTATATCACTCAGGCAGTACGGGCATTTTTTTGTAGCCGGAGCTGCCGGCTCCTGTTTCTTCTGTCCGAGCGCCATGATCTTATTGATGCCTTTGATCAGGCAGAACAGCACAAATGCCAGGATCAGGAAATTTAACAGGTCAGATGCGAATCTGGACGCAAACCTAACCAGATCCCGGAGCGTGTACATCTCCGCCCGTGTCACAAGGTTCAGGATGGGATTGATAAAATTGTCCGTAAGAGATGTGACGATCCCGGTAAAACCGCCGCCGATGATAACGCCGACCGCCATGTCCATCATATTCCCCCGAAGGGCGAATGCCTTAAATTCATCGATAAATTTTTTCATTTGTCTCTCTCCTTAATATGTAAACTTTTGCAGGACTATTGTGGAAATTATAGCATACACACCGCAAAAAAGGAAGGCGCCCGCCACGGCTCTTGTCTGCCCGCGGCTGCACCCTCCCTTTCTTTCTCTTTCTTTCTTTAGTTTATCTGTTTTTTGCGTCTTTTTCTTTCCGACCGAAGACCGCTTCCGCGATCAGACAGAGTACAATGACCGCCGCCATGTCAGGCAGCGTATTCCCCACCGGGATATCCACGGTCATGAGCCACCGGTAGAAGATAAAACCGATCAGCCATATCACGAGATTTTTCCACTCAAAGTCTCCCGGATCTTTCTCTTTTTTCAGCAGGAACACATCCGCGATCTGCACCGCGATCATAGGCGCGAACACAGACCCTATGAGATAGAGGAAATCCGTGATATCATCCATCGGGAACAGGATCGCAGCCACAGTGCCGATGACGGTCACGATGATCCCCACATGTTTCCCTTTCAGCTTCGGGAAAACAGATTCCGACGAAACACCTGCGGAGTACGCATCCAGGAAAGTAGTCGTCACAGTGGAGAAGATCACGATCAGAAGCGCCGCGATCCCCAACCCTGCTTTTACCATGATCACCGCGATATCAGACTCTCCCGTATAGATCGCCGCGCCCATGCCGATGACGTACATCCAGCAGCTCACCAGCCCGTAGACGATCACACTGGCGGCAGTCGCCTTCACCGGCTTTTCCGCCTCTCGTGTATAATCACTGATCACGGGCAGCCAGGAGAGCGGCATTGCCACGGAGAGTTCTACCGCCGCGCCGAAGCTCATCGCCTCACTGCCCAGATCAGCCGCCGCGCCGGGATCTCCAAAGAAGATGACCCTGCACAGCAGGATCGTAAGCACAAAAAGCGCAGCCATGGCGACTGTATTGAGTTTTCCCAGATTTGTCACACCCACGGCGATCCACAGGATGATCAGTGCGCCGATCACAATGCACCACACCCATGCGCCGGTATTGAAGGTACCGTTCGCAGCCAGAGCGCCGTCATAGATCATGATCGCTGTCCAGCCCACGAGCTGGAGCACATTCAGGACCGCGAACAGGAGCCCGCCTTTCTGGCCGAAGCTCATCTTTACAGTCTCCATGGCGCTCTTTCGCATCTTCCCGCCGATCAGCCCCGCGAAGAACATCATCAGGCAGCCGATCACATGGCCTGTGATGATCGCGGCAAGTCCCTTCTGGAATCCCAGAGGCGCCAGATACGTACCGGTCAGGATCTCCGCGATGGAGACTCCCGCGCCGAACCAGATTAGGCTGTTCTCAAATACAGAGGTACGTTTCGCTTCCATTCTTATACGCCCTCCTTTCCGTTTCCTGCGGATCCCGCTGCGCCGGATCCGGTCTGTTCAGCTGCCCTGTCAGATTCCTTTATGTATTCCCCGGAGATGTCAAAGGCGTGGTTCATAGGGCCGCTGCCCTTCCCCAGATTCAGCATAGCCCCAAGCGCGCCGGATATGTAAGCCTTTGCCCGCTTCACGGCTGTCTCCATGTCAAAGCCTTTCGCCAGGTTTGACGCGATGGCGCTGGACAGTGTGCAGCCCGTGCCGTGGGTATTGGGATTATCGATGCGCTTCCCGTAAAACCAGCGGTGTTCCCCTCCCCGGCAGAGAAGGTCGTTTGCGTCGTTTAACTGATGTCCGCCTTTTAACAGCACGGCACAGTGATAGGTCCGGCTGATCTTTTCCGCCGCCTTTACCATATCCTCTTCTGTCTTCACTTCCATCCCGGAGAGCACTTCCGCCTCGGGAATATTCGGCGTCAGGATATCTGCCATGGGGAGAAGGGCTTCCTTCAGGGTTCCGATGGCGTCATCGCTGATCAGCTTTGCCCCGCTGGTCGCCACCATGACCGGGTCCACCACGATATTTTCCGCATGATACTCATTCAGTTTCTCCGCGATCGCGCGGATAAGGTCCGCGGAAGATACCATCCCAATCTTTACCGCGTCCGGGCGGATATCCGTGAAAATACAGTCGATCTGTTTCTTTAGAAATTCAGGAGATACCTCCATGATCCCTGTCACACCGGTCGTATTCTGTGCAGTCAGTGCTGTGACCGCGCTCATGGCAAACACGCCGTTCGCGGTCATTGTCTTGATATCTGCCTGAATCCCGGCGCCTCCGCTGGAATCGCTTCCGGCGATCGTTAATGCTGTCTTCATTTTTCCTCATCCTTTCTTCTTTTGCATGTTTCTCAGCATTAATTTTATATAGCGGCAGAAAGTGGTGCCCCCGGCCTGCCGCTGAAAAGTGCCTGCCCTGTGCTTCCGCATCAGAGCGCAGACGCTCTTTTCCAAAATATGTTAAAATCCTGGAATTCCGGCAGATAGATATCCGCTGTGTTCCAGATATGCGCAAGGTCTCTGTCATTCGCCCTGTCATAGACGCCGACCGTCTTAAACCCGGCTTTCTTCGCCGTGCAGATGGCATGGTAAACGTCCTCAAAGACCAGGGTCTGCCCCGGATCTGTATCGAGCTGGAGCGCTGCGGCGTAATAGATGTCCGGTTCATTCTTACTGCTGCCGATCTCCGAACAGGTAAAGATTCCCTGGAAAAACCGCAGTACATTGAGCCTTTTCAGGGCTGCTTGTGCATTCTGCCTGTCCCCGGTCGTCGCGATCACCATGGGCACGCCTTTTTCGTGGAATTCGTTCAGGTACTGACGCACTCCTTCTTTGAGCGGCACCCGGCTGGCATAGAAATCTTTCACCTCCCGGTTGACCCCTGCTATGACCTGTTCCGGGGCCAGGTCAAGGCGGTATGTTTCGATCAGGTATTCCGCACTCTGCTCCAGGCTCATTGTATACAGCTTTGTCCCCAGGTCCTTTTCCGCCTCGATCCCCAGATGCCGGAGATACAGCTCTCCCAGATTTTCCCAGACCGGCATCGAATTGAGCAGTACGCCGTCCACATCAAATATTACGCCTTTGATCATACCTCAGCTCTCCCTTAACATCTCTTCCGTGCGCTCTCTCAGCTCCCGCGCGGCGCTCTCGATATCCTCCTGCGCGAAGACCGCGCTGATCACGGCGATCCCGCAGATCCCGCACCCGGCAAGCTCCTTTACGTTTTCCTTTGTGATGCCGCCGATGGCGATGACCGGGATATCCACTGCCTCACAGATCGACTTTACTGTCTCGTGGCTCACTTCCACCGCATCTGCCTTGGAGCCTGTGGGGAATACCGCGCCCACTCCGAGATAGTCCGCCCCGTGCTCCTGGGCTTTGAGCGCCTGCTCCACGGTCTGGGCGGACACACCGATGATCTTGTCCGGCCCCAGCTTCCTGCGGACGTCCAGGGCTTCCATATCGCTCTGCCCTACATGGACTCCGTCCGCATTGACGGCTGCCGCGATCTCCACATTGTCATTGATCACAAAGGGCACTCCATAGCGGGCGCAGAGCTTCTGTATCTCCTTTGCTTCCTCGAGAAATGCCGCCTCATCCAGTGTCTTTTCCCTGAGCTGGACGAAGGTGACTCCGCCCTTTAACGCACGCTCTGCCTGCTCATATAACGTATGCCCGCCAAGCCAGCTCCTGTCAGTCACTGCGTAGAGGAGCAGGTCCTCTTCTCTGCACGCCGTATTAACTGATCTCATAGTCTGCCCCTTTCTCCAGGTCTTCTCCCGTCATGTTATAAATCGCGTCAATGATCCGGTTCCGGTAGGTGGCATTGCCGTCGCCCTCCTGCATCCGGCTCCATCCGGTCTCGCCCGCAAGCCCCATCACGCACACAGCCGCTGCCGCCGCTTCCAGTCTATTCTCCGGGTTAGCCGTGACATAAGCTGTCATCATGCCGGAAAGCTGGCAGCCCGTCCCTGTAATCTTCCCCATCTCAGGGCGTCCGTTCCGGATCACATAGCATTTCTCCCCGTCTGACACCAGGTCAATGGCTCCTGTCACCGCGATGATGCTGCCCGTCTCTTTTGCAAACCGCTTCACAAACTCCACTGCCTCGTCGAGATTCTCTTCTGTCACCGCATCCGCCACGTCCGCGTCCACCCCTTTTGTGGTGCCGCTCCCGAGCGCAAGTGTCTTGATCTCGGAAATATTGCCCCGGATCACAGCAAGGTCTAATTCCCTCATCAGATCCAGCGCTGTATTTGTCCGCAGCGCGCTCGCCCCTGCCCCGACGGGGTCGAGGAGCACCGGGTGTCCCAGCTCATTCGCCTTCTTCCCCGCGCGGAACATGCCTTCGATACTTGTCTTGTGAAGTGTGCCGATATTGATATTCAGCCCGCCGCACACAGAAGTAATGTCCTCCACATCCTCTGCCTCATCGGACATGATCGGGCTTCCGCCGCAGGCGAGCAGCACATTTGCCACATCATTGACTGTGACATAGTTTGTGATATTATGTACCAGCGGTACTGTTTTCCTTACATTTTCCAGACAATTTTTAAACATCTCTGTTACCTCCTCTTCTGCTGGACAGACGGGACCGGCAGGACAGATAAAACTGCTGCACAGACAAAAAAAGCGGGTGACCGCCTGAAATGGGGTACGCCCGCGCTGAGGTTCTGTATGTTCCCTACGTTGGCATTACCCAAATCAGGTGTCGGGTCGAGACATTCATCCTCCTCTCAGCCTGCTTGGTACGCAAGCTCCCCGTTTGATCTATCTGTTTGATTCTCTGTTTTATGTCCGTTTTATTCTTTCTTTTTGCCGTTTCCTCTTCTGCTTTCCCTGCTGATCATCCTTTTATCTTCTGTGTTTCCGTGTCCAGATTGCCGAGATAGATGTCAAATACTTTCATCTTCTTCATCGCTGTCACAAGGACTGCCGCGATGACCGTTCCCCCGCAGCTCGACACAAAGAACGGGATGACAAATCCGAATACTGCGCTCTCGCTTCCCATGATCAGAGTCGCCACTGGGTAGCTCAAAAGGCCGCCGATCACAGATGTGCCGAACAGCTCTCCCGCGTAGGCGAATGGCAGGTGCTTCCCATATTTGTAAAGCAGTCCGCAGAGCAGCGCCCCGCACATAGACCCCGGGAATGCAAGAAGCGTCCCGGTCCCCATCAGGTTCCTGAGCAGGCTGGTCACAAAAGCCATACCCACCGCATATCCCGGGCCTAAGAACACGCCTCCGAGGATATTGATAAAGTGCTGGACAGGCGCGCATTTTGACGCTCCTACCGGGATCGACAGCGGTGAACACACAATCCCCACTGCCACAAGGATGCCCGCAAGGGCAAGTTTTCTTACGTTGACGTTTTTCATCACTGAACCTCCTGTACATGTGCCGCCATGCTCTCTCCGCCCGGGAAAACCTGTTATTCGATTGTCCGGGGTTTATGTTACCACGTTCTTGCGATAAATGCAATAATGCCTTCCCGCAGTGTATGTTTACCATGTATTCACAAAAAATCCTATCAGACTTCCCGCTGTGCCGATCATCCCGCATATGACAATAACGAGTGACATTACATCTCTTGATATCCGATATCTGAAATAGTAAATGACCGTACTGTATACAACAATAAGCGACAAAATCCCGGCACTTTCAATATGTTTTACCAAACAGTAGATAAGGAGCAGTATAGCCAGCGGATAAAACCCGATATATCCGTATCTAAAACTTTTCAAATAATTCAGTTCAGCAAGACTGATCAGATTTTCCCCACACTTTTTTCTGTATGTATTATCTGAAATAATCGCGCCGTTTAACAGATCATTCACATCGATTTTCAGCATACGGCTGAGAGGCTGCAGCAATGCCAGATCTGGCATAGACCTCCCGGTTTCCCATTTCGATACCGCACGATCCGTAATGTTCAGTTTCTCCGCCAGTTCTTTCTGTGTCATATTCAGTTCTTTTCTCCGCTGGGCGATAAACGCCCCGATCTTCTTCTGATCCATCTGACGCACCTCCTGTATACTAAAAGCTGCTTTTCATCAAAAATAAGAGACAGGTCTTCTTTTCCTGTCTCTATTATACGTTCTCGCTCTGTGATTGTAACCATACCTGCGGTTGAGTCTGCTTATTTCGCCAGTTTCAACCACTGCCTCACAACGGAAATATCCTCTTCGACCACTTTCGCGATCGAATCCAGAGGCATTCCCATCTTCTCCAGATTCCAGGCTGTTTTCTTATGGCTTTCTTTCATACCAGATTCTCTACCTTCTTCACGTATCCTCTCCATTATCTCACACATGATCTCTATGCCTCCTTCCTCTGTCTTCAGAAATCGTACCCGCTTTGACAACTCTCCCTCACTGTCGTCAAACGGATCCGCCGTTTTAAAATACTTCATCAATTTTGCGATCCTGCTGCCGTCGTCAATCTCAGCATTCACATAAATCAGGTGCGAACCATCATTGTGTTTTTTCCCTGTCTGCCGGAACCGCTTTTCTTCCTCGTATACGGGATAACCGTCTTTCCATATGTCTTTACGGCTGATATAAAAAATATACCGTTCCGGGAGCTCACTGTAATCCCGGCCCTTTCTCAGAAATTCCCCATCCGTAACGGAGCCGTAAAACCTGGTCCTCCGGGCATGGTCAGCGACATCCGCCCCTTCTATCTCCAGATGACAGATAACGCCTTTCTTATCTTCTGCAAGGACGTCCAGCCTTGCCCCATGCGAGATTACTTTCGAGATCACATACTGGGTTCTGACAGAAACAAGCTCGATCCCTGGATCATCCATCAGGATCCGTATCACATGCTGGCATGCATTCCGGTCAGAGAGCGCTACGGACATAAATACATCGCTCAGTAATGTAAGCTGCTCCAGATCCTTAAGGCGGCGCTCCCGCTCCGCGAGGGCTCCTGCCGACCCCGGCGGGGAGGCGCCTGTAATTAATGGTTCTTTTGTTTCTTTTTTCTTGTTAGTCATATTGTATCTTCAGGCTGCGATGATACAAGCTGGATACATTTTAGCATAGGGATTTCCCGATGTAAATCGCTATGGAGCATATAAATCAATGTTTATTTCGTATTCATCATCTATAAATATACAGTTCACTTTATATCTCTGTGCATAGTTTAATATCTCCTCATTGTCTTTCAACACACGTTCCACAGTACACCATTCATCGTCCAGACGCTGTTCAATAATATTTGCATACCGCTTTATATCTGCAAAATGCTTTCTGATATAACCTTCACTCATTATGAGGCAGTAATATTTTATATTTTCAAGATATTCCGAAGTAAAGTCCTCTTGCCAGTCAAACGGAATATAGCAGCCCTCGACAATTAAATTCTGCTTATTTTCAACAGCAGTTTTAATGATCTCGCGGACAATAGGCCATAAATACGCTGTTAAAGCCCTGTCGTCACTCATGGGTGTGAGTTTTGTATTCCCGCTGCGGATCAGACCCATTTTCAGATGGTCGATCGATAAATATGGGTATTGATATTTCTCAAGCAGTTTTTGAGCAAGTGCAGTTTTCCCTGTGTGCGATGCTCCTGTAATTAAAATTATCATCTCTTATATATTTATAGCTCCTCTGTAATTTAAAACTCCTCAATAAAATGATTTTCAGACTCATCCCAATATGTACGGTATACAAAATCTGTACTGCCGTCAAAATTGAACTGATACATTCTGAATTTTATTTTTAGAATGTGATGATATAGGACAGGTTCATTTTACCATACGGATTTTGCGATGTAAATCGCTCTTCCCCTGCCGCCCTGAAGCTGTTATAATTTTCTTACAGCCGGCGCTTACTGACCGGCGAACATCAGAAAGGAAGGTCTGTTTCATCATGTCAGTCGAAATCGTAAGAGATTATTTTAAGAAAAACAATATCCATAAGGAGATCCTGGAATTTCCGGTCTCCAGCGCCACCGTAGAACTTGCGGCGCAGGCGGTCGGCGTGGAGCCGGCGCGAATTGCCAAAACGCTTTCATTCTACACAAAGGAAAAAGACGCCGCGATCCTCATCGTGACCGCAGGAGATATGAAGATCGACAACAGCAAATTCAAACAGTTCTTCGGGATGAAGGCAAAAATGCTCGCGCCGGAGGATGTAGAACCGCTGACCGGGCACGCCATCGGAGGAGTCTGTCCTTTCGGGAACCCGGAAAGCATCACTGTATATCTCGACGTCTCCATGAAGCGGTTTGAGACCGTATTCCCGGCCGCGGGCAGCGGGAATTCGGCTGTGGAGCTGACGTGCGGAGAACTGGAGCAGTACGCCTGCGCGAAAGAGTGGAGCGACGTCTGCAAGCCAATGTCATAAGCAATCAACTCAGAGTAACGCAGAGCAGACGCATTTAACAGGAAGTGAAGGGAGGACGGATACATATGCAGAAATATATCATGGCTCTGGACGCCGGGACAACCAGCAACCGGTGCATCCTGTTTGACCGGAAAGGGAATATATGCAGCGTGGCACAGAGGGAATTTACGCAGTATTTCCCGCAGCCCGGCTGGGTTGAACACGATGCGGATGAGATCTGGGCGATCCAGCTCGGAGTGGCAGTGGAGGCAATGACCAAGATCGGGGCGTCAGCGTCGGATATTACGGCCATCGGTATTACAAACCAGAGGGAAACTGCCATCGTCTGGGACAAAAATACCGGGGAGCCTGTGTACCATGCCATTGTCTGGCAGTGCCGCAGGACTTCCGAATACTGCGATTCCTTAAAAGAAAGGGGACTCACGGACAGATTCCGGCAGAAGACCGGTCTTGTCATCGATGCTTACTTCTCAGGAACGAAAATAAAGTGGATCCTGGACAATGTCCCCGGGGCAAGAGAGCGCGCAGAAAGAGGGAACCTCCTCTTCGGGACCGTGGAAACATGGCTCATCTGGAAACTCACAAAGGGAGCTGTGCATGTGACAGATTATTCCAATGCTTCCCGCACTATGCTCTTCAACATTAACACACTGGCGTGGGACGATGAAATCCTGGATGAGCTCGATATTCCGAAGTGTATGCTGCCGGATGTCAAGCCGTCAGGCTGCGTCTACGGAGAGACAGATCCTTCTTTCTTAGGCGGCAGGATTCCCATTGCCGGAGCCGCCGGGGATCAGCAGGCTGCTCTTTTCGGCCAGACCTGTTTTCATCCCGGAGAGGCGAAGAATACATACGGCACAGGATGCTTCCTCCTCATGAACACAGGGGATCAGCCGGTCTTTTCTGAAAACGGGCTTGTGACGACCATCGCCTGGGGGTTGGACGGGAAAGTCACTTATGCACTGGAAGGTTCCATCTTCGTGGCGGGCGCGGCAATCCAGTGGCTCCGCGACGAGATGCGGCTCATTGACTCAGCGGCTGATTCCGAATATATGGCTTCAAAAGTCAAGGACACCAACGGCTGCTATGTTGTGCCTGCATTCACCGGGCTGGGAGCTCCCCACTGGGATCAGTACGCCCGTGGGACGATCGTGGGCATTACCCGCGGAGTAAACAAATATCACATCATCCGCGCCACGCTGGAATCCCTCGCCTATCAGGTATATGATGTGCTTGCTGCCATGAAGGCGGATTCCGGGATCGGACTCTCCGCACTCAAAGCAGACGGCGGCGCCAGCGCCAACAACTTCCTCATGCAGGTGCAGGCCGATCTCATAAACGCGCCTGTGAACCGCCCGGTCTGTGTGGAGACTACGGCAATGGGCGCTGCCTACCTGGCGGGGCTTGCTGTGGGGTACTGGAAAAATAAAGAGGAGGTTGTCAGCAACTGGGCGATCGACCGGACATTTTCCCCTTCAATTACTGAGGAAGAACGTTCCCGCAGAATCCGTGGATGGGAGAAAGCTGTCAGGTATTCCTACGGATGGGCGAAAGAATTCTAAGTCCGTATTTGAGACCGCGGTCTGTTCTTCATCCGTCATCAGCTTCCCCGTGACAAAAAGCTTTGCATGATCTGCAAGCTCAATATAATTCTCTCTACATAGAATCAACGCGCGGATCTGTGACGTCTCCAGAGTGAATACAGAATCCTTTGTAAGCTGTGTCACCCGGAAAATCTGCGGAAGACTTCTCTGTATCTGTCAGCGTAGATGCTTCCCCGCCGCCAGATAAATGTAAATTCATGGGATACCCTGAAGTCCTTCAGCGGGATCCTCATAAGCGCGCCGGTCCTCAGTTCCTCCCGCACCGCAGCTTCATATAAAAATGTAATACCGCACCCGGCTTTTGTCAGCTCTGTGATCGTGTGCAGGCTGCCCACCTCCATGACCTTATCAAAGTCCTCAGTGCTCAGATTGTGCGCGTCCAGCCAGCGTTCCAGCACCTCTCTGGTACCCGAGCCCTTCTCCCGCATAAGGAGCCGCTCCCCGAAAAGATCCTCGGTCCTGTCCGGCGTCTTCTGGAAGGGATAGCCCGGGCTGCACACTGCGATATAATTTTCATCCGAAAATTTCCTGAAATCATACTCTGTCTTTTTAAAAAAGCCTTCCACCAGAGCGAAATCAATCTCGCCGTCATCGAGCCTCTTAAGCAGCCCCTGCGTATTATCCACGATCATGTGGATATCCGCATCCGGATATTTCCTGAGATATTTTTCCAGGATACTGCCCATCAGCACATCTCCCACTGTCCTGGTCGCCCCAAAACGGATCTCTTCCTCTTCTTCTGACTTCACCATCGCACTCTGCAGAGAAATCTCGTCATGCATCATGGTCAGCGACGCGTTCCTCAATATCTCCCCCGCGCCGGTAAGACGCAGCTTTTTCCCCTCATAGCGGAACAGCTTCGTATTATAATGCTTTTCCAGAAAGCGGATGTGCTGAGACACCGCAGGCTGTGTAATATTCAGTTTTTCCGATGCTCTTGTGAAATTCATGCACTGGCAGACCGCCAGAAATGTTTCCATCCTGAAATCAAGCATGTCCTTCTCCCCTTATCTCTGCGGCTGCCTGCCAAACTCCGGCAGCAATGCCGCTCCACGCACAGTCAGTATGAAAAATATGAGACCCCTTTAAAAATACCGGACGGAGCTTTCCCTCCAAAACCTTCCGTCAAAGCCGCGGCATATGAGTGGACGTACACAGACCGCCAGAAGGATCGCCTCCGCCGCCTGATCCGATACCACCCACTCTGCCGCTGTATCTATACAGAATTACTCCCTGTGGATAACTATAACATATATTTATGATAAAATAAATATTAATAATTTTATTTTATGATTTTTTTATGATATTTTATCCTAAGAGCCAATATATGGAAAATAATGATAACGGAGGAATCTCTATGAATTTTATTAAAAAGAACGGGGCAGGGCTCCTTCTCTGCCTCATGATCGCAGTCCCGGCGTGGTTTCTCGGGCAGGCAGTGCCCGTGATCGGCGGTCCGGTATTCTCAATCCTGATCGGCATGGTCATCACGCTTTTTCTCACAAAAAAAGATCCCTTTACTCCAGGGATCAATTACACATCAAAAAAAATACTCCAGACTGCTGTCGTATTTCTCGGATTTGGCATGAACCTGACCGAGATCCTGACAAAAGGGAAGCAGTCGCTCCCCATCATCCTGTCCACGATCTCAACCTCTCTCATCATCGCATTCGTCCTGTATAAAGCACTTAAGCTGAAGTCCAACAATGCGGTCCTTGTAGGCGTGGGGTCTTCTATCTGCGGCGGGAGCGCGATCGCGGCGACAGCCCCTGTCATCGACGCCTCAGACGAAGAAGTCGCCCAGTCGATCTCCGTGATCTTCCTCTTCAATGTACTCGCGGCGCTGATCTTCCCTACTCTGGGCGCGGCTCTCGGGCTGAGCAACGATGGTTTCGGCCTGTTTGCCGGCACGGCTGTCAACGATACTTCCTCAGTGACCGCGGCCGCCACGGCATGGGACGGAATCCACGGGAGCAATACGCTGGAAAGCGCTGCCATCGTAAAAATGACCCGGACGCTGGCCATCATCCCTATCACCCTTATCCTTGCGCTCTGGAGAGGGCGGAAAGAGAAAAACACAAAAGGATCCTCGTTCAGCCTGAAACGCTCTTTCCCGTTCTTTGTCCTGTTTTTCATCCTGGCATCCGTGGTAACCACGGTCTTCCAGCTCCCGGCGGATATCACCGCTCCGCTGAAAGAGCTGAGCAAATTCCTGATCGTGATGGCAATGGCTGCCATCGGGCTGAACACCAATATCATCCAGCTCGTCAGGACCGGCGGGAAGCCGATCTTCACAGGATTCTGCTGCTGGATCGGGATATCCGCGGTCAGTCTCGGGATGCAGCATGTGATGGGCCTGTGGTGATCTGATCTGTATTTGTGGGAGAGCCTTCCTTGTGAATATGACGTCCGAAAACCGTGGTTTGATCCAGGACGTTTTCGCGGCGGGCGGGGATATGGCTCTGGTTCCGGTTCCGTAATCTGGGAAGGACATAAAAAGAATGGGATACGGCTAAGGACAATTTCAAAGCGGAAGATTCGCCTGCGGCTCAGGCATCCGCTTTGAAATTAACGCCGCATCCCATTCTTTTAAGTCTTTCCAGCAGATTACTCCAAGTCACCGCCGCCATATCCCCGTCCGCCGCGAAAGGTGCATCAAAGGGGGACGGTTTTCTGCGCGCATCCGATCGGAAGGCCCCCGCAGGCAAATGCGGAATTCGAAACGTGGGTGAGAGGGGAGCTTCAGCGGAGAAACAGAAATTTATCCAGGATGGAAGGTGACGCGGACTTCCGGGAGAGGATTCGCCGTTCGATTTGGCCCAGCAAGCTGGGCCTCTCTTGTGATAGAATTCTGCCGGCAAGGGGGATTTTATCGTTTGGCGGAAAAGTTCGTCTCTTGTTGTATGTTTCTGCCGGATGGGGAGGGGGGCTTTTTTCCGAAAAAGTTCCCCTCTCTCGCTGCGTTTTTAAACGCAGCATTTGCCGGGGGACCTTCCGTCCTGAGCAAAACCAGAAAACAGCGAAGCGCCTTTTCGAACCCATTCAGCGCGGGGATATGGGTGGTTGAGGCGACTTCGGAATGAGGCCTGGAAAAAGTAGAAATCCGGGACTATGCGTTGAAATCAGCAGGCGGACTGTCTGAGGCGAAGCCGAGTTGCCGCCTGCTGATTTCTGTATTTAGCATAGTCCCGGATTTCGTAGTTTTTCCTGCCTCATGGAGCGGAGCCGATGCCAGCCATATCCCCGCGCTGAATACGTCTTCGACACATCCGCTTCGGTGTTTTCGGACGTATAGTCATAGGATGGTCCCCACAAATACAGATTTTAATCCAGTGTGGAGCTCCTGCATATTTCGTCTTCTGTTCTTTTCACCTCGCCGCTGTCCTCCGGGTCCTGGCCGCGGAACCAGATCTTTCCGGCTGACGCGTCCATCCCGTCTACAATCGCCAGCGATTCCAGCTGAAACCCGAGATTACGAATGATACGTCCTCCGGACTGGAAGCCCTTCTCTATGGCAATTCCGATCCCCTCCACAGTCGCGCCGGATAACTGGACGATCTGAATCAGACCCTGAAGCGCACAGCCGTTGGCAAGGAAATCATCGATGATGAGCACATGGTCCTCCGGCGTCAGGAATTTCTGCGCTACAATGACATGATTTTTACATTTATGGGTAAATGACTCCACCTCTGCCACATACATATCTCCATCCAGGTTGATGCTCTGGGATTTCTTTGCAAACACCACAGGCACGTCAAAATGCCGGGCGGCAACGCAGGCAATACCGATCCCGGACGCCTCGATGGTAAGGATCTTATTGATCGGTTTCCCTGCAAAGCGGCGCCTGAACTCCGCGCCTATCTGATCCAAAAGCTTAATGTCCATCTGATGGTTCAGAAAGCTGTCTACCTTAAGTACGTTTCCTTCCTTTACAACTCCGTCTTTTACGATGCGTTCTTCCAGAAAATTCATCCTTTGTTCTCCTCCTCTGTTGTGCTGTCACTGCCTTCAAATACTACGAACACTCTTCTCAGTATATAAGAATTGATCCATGCGATAAGCGAACCTCCGATGAGCATCCAGACCGGCAGAGCAAGCAGCAGAGTAAATGTACTCCACAGAGACGCTAAAACCGCTGCCACAATAACCGCTGACATCAAAACAGTATACGGCAGTTTAGCTACAGACAGAATCAGCGCGTTCTTAAAAGTATCCTTTACACTATTCTCGTATCTTGCGGTCAGGGGGAATATATAAGCCGTCACGGAGAGCAGCACAAAACCAAGCGCCATAAAAACCGCGCTGAAAATGACTCCCGCCGTCCCGGGGATCATGCCTGCCACCCGGAAATCCACAGTCCATACAATACCGAGAAGAAGTAAAATAATCCAGATCACGGTGCTCTTCCTGAGATTTGACTTAAACGCTTTGAAAAACCCCCGGAAAATATATCCTTCTTCATCCTTTACCAGTCTCAGCATTACCGTATACAGCGCTGTGGTCGACGCCCCGATAGTTATAACCGGTATGCAGCAGATCAGCCACAGCACATTCAGGCATATCATATCCGCGATTTTCCCCATCGCACGCATTACAACATTATCTGTCCAATTAAATTTCATAATCCGTCTCCTGCTTTTCTTATGTTTTCTTTCAGTATAACACATCCTGGACTTATCGGCACAAATTCTCTGGTTTTAGGTAACAAAAAAAGCGGGTGATGGGAATCGAACCCACGTATCCAGCTTGGAAGGCTGGTGTTCTACCATTGAACTACACCCGCGTCATCTCTGACACGAATGCTATGTTATCACATTCATGCCAAAAATGCAAGATATTTCTTTTGAGATTTTAATTGGCCGATTTTACTGGCTTTATACCGGCTTTTTACTGGTCTTTATTCTGGATTTTGTTTACAGGGGCGCAGCCTTTGTGTTTCTCCTGTATACATTATGAGATCACGTCTTTGTACTGCGCATGCCTGCCCAGGGCCTCTGTCA
Organism: uncultured Mediterraneibacter sp.; assembly: GCA_944376695.1. Classification (GTDB taxonomy): domain Bacteria; phylum Bacillota; class Clostridia; order Lachnospirales; family Lachnospiraceae; genus Mediterraneibacter. Next base: position 24,579 of record CALWDM010000031.1, read on the forward strand.
TCTTCGCCATTTCCGACAGATCGCCGATCAGAATCACTCCTGACAGCCTGTTATTCAGGAAATAGTATTTCCTGTACTGCCCTTTACCCATATCGCGGTATTCTACCGTCTTATAGAGCAGATCCGGATTTTTCCCGTTATCGCCTGCCGCAAAGAGAGCGGTATTCATGCCGTGGAAGGTGAGCGCTGCCGCCACAGGCTCATATTCCAGCTCCTCTCCCGCTGCATTCGCCCCTGCAATTCGTCCCTGTTCTACAGCCTCTGGCCAGATCGCGTAATTTGCGCCTTCATATTCCGCGCAGTCTCCGCACGCATACACGCCAGGCATGCTTGTCTCCATCCTGCAATTCACTTTGACGGCCCGTCCGATGTCCAGCCCGATACTCTGCGCCAGTTCTGTATTCTCACGCACCCCGGCGGAAATCACGACCAGCTCTGCCGGAATCACAGTCCCATCTTCAAGGCGGACGCCGTTCACATGTGCGTCGCCCTCAATCGCTGTCACGCATACGCCCGTACAGATCGACACCCCGCTTTTCTCCACCGTGTTTTTTAAAATTTCCGCAGAGCCTGCGTCGAGCTGACGTCCCATAAGCACAGGGGCCACTTCGAGCACCCGCACCTCCAGTCCGGCTTTTTTCAGTTCCCATGCTGCCTCCAGCCCGAGTACGCCCCCGCCGATCACAACCGCTTTTGACGCGCTCTCCATGATCCCTTCCAGCTTCTCCACATCAGAAAGCCTGCGGATCGCGACAACCTCTGGAAGGCCGCTTCCCGGAATCGGAGGAATAAAGCATTCGCTTCCAAGCGCATAGATCAGCTTTGTAAAGTGCACTTTTTCTCCGCCGGCCAGGAGGATCTCCTTTTCCTTCAAATCTATGGTCTCTACCCGTTTCCCAAGCATCTGCCACACTTTGTTCTCCTCATACCAGTCCGGTCCTTCGATGGCGATCTGATCCGCCCCCAGGCCTGCGACAATGGACTTGGTCAGCATTGGGCGATTGTACGCCGCATACGGCTCATCAGAAATCAGGATGATCGCTCCGGTCTTATCCCGCTCCCGTATCGCTTTCGCGGCATTGAATCCCGCCGCGCCATTTCCCAGGATCACATAATATTCCTGCGTATTATTGATATATCCGCTCTCTTCCACTTCCACTGAGATGAAGTTCTCCTTCCCCACTCCGCATACCGGACAGATCTCAATGGAAGAGTCAAAGATTTCCCCGCACACAAGGCATTTCACCAGGCTGCGCGCACCTTTCTTCTTCGGCTTCACAGGCTCTTTATCCTGAACAAGGCATCCGAACTGATACCCGTATTCGTAAGCGCTGACAAGGTCTGCCCCGGACGGTTTGAAACGGACGCAGAACCCTTCTGACACCTTCATCCTGAGCTGCTTTAACCGCTCCGTAATATGGGGAACGCCTTCGCCGCTCCATCCGTAGCTTCCGAATGCCCCGGCAAACTTTCCTCCGTGGGTCCCCGGGAACATTCCAAGCGTCAGATCCCAGATCGGCTTCAGAGCCTCTCCGACGATCGTCGGCGTCCCAAGAAGGATGCCGTCCGCAAAGAGCAGCTCTTCATTGACCTTTTCGGCGTCCGCCTCTACCATATCATAAGCGCGCACATCAATATCCCCGCTGTCCTTTACGCCCTCCGCGATTTTTTCCGCCAGTGTCTTCGTATAGCCATAGGCGCTCACATACGGAATGATGACCGTTTTTTTCGGGTTCGGGTTCACTACTGTGGACCATTCCCTGTACTGTTTCATGACCGCTTTGATACGGTCTCCAACGAGCACCGGCCCGTGTCCTGTGCACACCATGGAGATATCCATATCCTCCACGCGGTCCAGAGCCTTCAGCACATATGGCCTGAACGGACCCATGATACAGTCATAATAATATTTCAGCGCGGTCTGATAATCCGCCTCATTTCTGATCTCCGTGGATAAAACTTCCGGCAGGCAGTAATGGGCACCAAATGAATCACATGTGACAAGGATCTGCTCCTCCTCGATAAATGTGTACATCGTGTCCGGCCAGTGAAGATTCGGAACAAACAGGAACCGGAGCGTGCGGTTCCCAATCGTCATTTTCTCCTCATCTCTCGCAGGGATTCCCACAAAATCTTTATTCACGATCTCTCTGAGGAAGCCAAGCGCGCAGCCGGTAGCGACGATCTTCATCTGCGGGCTTAAATCCAGCAGCATCTCCACGCTTCCCGCGTGATCCGGCTCTGTATGGCTGACTACAAGATAGTCGATCCTGCGCACATCAATTACTTCTTTTAATTTTTCGATATAATCGTCAAAAAATTTTGCCTTTGCTGTCTCAAAAAGCACAGTTTTGTTCCCGGCCTTCATTACATACGAATTGTATGTCGTGCCAAACTCCGTGTACATAATAATATCAAATACACGAAGCTGCTCATCGGTAATGCCTGTCCAGTAAAAATTTTCTCTCAGCTTTATGCTTTTCATACGATCCTCCTTTTCAGCGTAAAAGATACTGCCATAACATCGAGATCTGGTTTGCCTGTCCGCCGCTCCCGCAGTACATTACGCTGCTGTCTGCTTTCTGTGCGCTGCCCCTCTCCGGGCCGCGCCCCAACAACTTATTTTGTTATTATATACAATATTTTCCCAATTTTACAGCCATCCGGCGCATAATTTCAAATTTTATACTCCGGCCTTTTTGCATATATCCGCAAGGCAGCACTTATCACAGTGGGGTTTTGTCCTTGCCGTACACACATCTCTTCCGTGATATACAAGACGGTGGCAGAAATCGCTTCCCTCCTCGGGAGGGATGATCTTCCACAGCGCCATCTCCACTTTCTTCGGCTCTCTGATTCCGTCCACAAGCCCGATACGGTTCACCAGGCGGATACAGTGAGTATCTGTCACGATCGCAGGTTTTCCGAATACGTCTCCCATGATCAGGTTCGCGCTCTTCCGGCCCACGCCGGGAAGTTTCAGGAGCGCGTCAAAATCCTCCGGCACCTTTCCTCCGTACTCATCCCGCAGAAGCTTCATACACGCGCTGATGTCCCGCGCCTTGCTCCGCCCCAGCCCGCAGGGCCGGACGATCTCCTCGATATCATCCACATCAGCGGCTGCCAGCGCATTCACATCTGGATATTTCTCATACAGCCCTTCCACGACTATATTTACCCGGGCGTCCGTGCACTGCGCTGCCAGACGGACGCTGACCAGCAGTTTCCACGCCTGGTCATAATCCAACGTACACCCGGCGTCCGGGTACTCTTTTTTCAGGCGTTCTATCACTTCTAATGCACGCTGTTTCTTTGTCATCTGTATATTTCCTTTCTGACGGCGGGCTCCCCGGCCGGCTCGCGGATAAAGGGATCTCGCCGTATCTTTTACTTTTTTTCCTCAGAATCCATATTTTTTCTCAGTTCGTCGAGGGCATCCCTGAATCGTTCGGACACCGCGGTGGGATTTCTCCAGAGATGGCGCGCCGCATGAAGATAACTGCGGTCTGTTCGCTCTCCCATTTTCCCGATTTCCAGACGGATATTTTTAACGAGACTGGAAAGCTCCTCCCTGCGCTGCTCTCCGATCAGGTCGCCAACCCTGGACGGAAGTTCCTCTCTCAGAAGCTGTTCTGCTCTCCGGGACAATTCCTCCAGCTGCCTGCGTCTTTCCTGACGCTTCATGTGGATACGTTCGAGATATGCCGCCTTGCGCGACTGCTTTTTCCGGCTCCGCTCTTCGGAGTGGCGCAGATAATCCTGCCTTGCTTCTTCTGCGGCTACCTTCAGTTTTTCCTGAATTTTCCGGATCTGCTCCCGACTCTCCTCAAGCTGCACAAGGATCCGCTTCAGATCCATTGCCTCGTTGAAAGACTGTGTCAAATCCACTGCCGCTGCCACAGCCAGCACAAAAGCGATCGCTTCAGCCACAGCAGGAGGGAGCTTCAGCACCGCCGCCTCAACAGGCACATGGACCGCCCGCACGAGCAGGATGGAGAAACATCCCCAGCACAGGGAGGAGGATATGCAGATGTAACCGTGAAAGTTCAGCTTCTGGTTACTGTAATCCCAGTATCTCACATGAAAGAGCCGCTCCATCGCTGCTCCGGTAAAATATTCCAGCGCAGTGGCCGCCAGCATTCCCAGCAGGAATACAAGCGCCGTATTCTCCCGCACACTGATCGTGCTCACCAGGACTGCCAAAGCCCCGGAGCCGTACAGCGGCAGCATCGGACCGTGCATGAAGCCCCTGTTTACCCACCGGCGTTTCCTCACAGAGACATAACAGCTCTCCCATACCCAGCCGATAAAGCTGTAAAAAAAGAAAAATAATACCCACTGGGGGAGATCATAAGCATGCATCACTGCTCCTTATTTTCGATTTCCATGATAAGCTCTACTCTTCTCTGATGGCGTCCGCCCTCAAAATCTGTATTCAGCCACGTCTCCACGATCATCTTCGCCAGCTCTGCTCCCACCACTCTGGCGCCGAAGGCAAGGATATTGCAGTTATTGTGAGCGCGGGCCATTTTTGCCGTGAACGGCTCGCTGCATACTGCCGCGCGGATCCCTTTTACCTTATTCGCTGCCAGAGAGATCCCAAGTCCTGTGCCGCAGATCAGGATCCCCTGCTCTGCCTCGCCCGCCGCTACCGCGCGCGCCACAATCTCACCATAAACCGGATAGTCACAGCTCTCCGCTGAGTTCGTACCGTAATCTATGACTTCATGTCCTTTTCCCTCTAAATATGCGATGATCTCTTTCTTCATCTCCAGTGCGGAATGGTCATTTCCAATCCCAATCTTCATAATCCTGTCCTTTCTGTCTGTCAGTTATTACGCGTATCTCCGGAACACCTTTCCGGGGTTTTGCCCCAGGTTTTCCGCAAAATAAAAAGCGCCTCCGGCAGTACTGCCGGAGGCGGTGTCTGCTGTAACACCCCTATCATAACAAATCCCTCTTTTAAACGCAACTCATTCTGCGTTACATGACAGCGTAACTTTACCTTCGGAAATAATGGTGCAGAAATCACCTGTGATGCGCTGATAAAGTATCAGGCTATGTCT
>CALWDM010000032.1 GCA_944376695.1 uncultured Mediterraneibacter sp.
CTTGGGGTGGAAATCACCGCAGACTATCCTAAAAGAATTTATTACTTGGGGTGTAACATATGTTTGACAAACCTACAAAAAAGAATATGTCATATGGATCATTCGGTGGGCGGACCCTTATGGACTGGAATGCAAATCCGGGACACGCGAGGAGATAGAAGAATATGCCAGGGAGAGGCAGCGGATCCGCGGTGGGACATACATAATCAATTAAATAAAAACAGCACATCAATTCGGAGTTGATGTGCTATCGGGATGGCGTTTCCGCCTCATATTTAGGACATATAAATTGTACCATCTATGGGGCGGAAAGTCAAGAAAAATGGGGACTTCCGCCCCGTTTTCGGTCTCGATAAAGATATTAAACTTAGGACGGAGACGGGATGGCTACAAAGAGAAAAACAACAAGATTGAGAAGGGGAGAGATCCTTGACGTAGAAGAATATCACGATGGGAGATATGGGGCTCCCGGGATGCCCAGGCAAAAAAAGAGGAAGCCGACGAAGGAAGAGATGCAGAGAGTGAATGATCTGAACCGAACCCGGAAGTGCCGGATGATGCTCCTGCAATATTATGATCCCGGAGATTACTTCCTGACGTGGACATACCGGGTGACGGACCGGCCAGAGGATATGGCCGCTGCGCTGAAAGATTTTCGGAAAGCGATCCGATGGGCGAGGGATCAGTACAGGAAGCGGGGGAGCGAATTGAGATGGATCAGAAACATCGAGAGAGGCACGAAAGGGGCCTGGCACATCCATTTGATCGCGAACAGGATCCCAGGAGCAGCGGATATCCTCGAAGAGGCTTGGAGCCATGGCGGGACCTACATAACAGAGATCAAGAAAAGCCCGTATTACGATGAGGACTTTTCGAAGCTGGCATCATACATAACCAAAAATGAGACGAGCAGGGAGAAAAAGGCGGATGGAACGCCGGCAAAATCTCGTATCCGGGAAGCAAATTATAATCACTCCCGGAACATGCCGCTCCCAAAGCCCAGCGTGGACAAGCTCGTAAGGTGGAAAAAAGAGGTGAAGCCGAAAAAGGGTTACTATATCGCGAAGATCCATGAAGGGATCAATCCGGTAACGGGATATAAATACAGACGATATACGATGATCAGGATTCACAGGAGGATTTGATCAAATGAAGACAGTGAAAATCTACATAGAAACATCATTCGCGGGGCCGGTCGTAAAGGATGGGAAATACGCGGCAGCTTTAGTATTTACTAAAGCCGGCGGGGATCCCGCAACCCGGATCCTGACCGGGGAAGAGGAGAAGAGCACGTTTAACCGCCTGACCCTGCTGGCCATGGCGGAAGCCCTGGGAAGGATGAAAGAAAAGTGCCACATCATCATGTACACGGAAAACGCATATGTGAAAAACATGATCGAGCAGGACAACCCGGAGCGGTGGCGCCGGGCAGAGTGGAAGAAGGCAGCAGGCACGACGGTACAGAACAAGGAGCTGTGGGAGTTGTTTTTAGAGCAGGCGGACAAGCAGGAGATCGAGGTCCGCTTTAGCAAACACAACGAATACAAGGAAACTTTGAAGGCGATCATGAACGAAGAGGAGATATGAAATGTTTGAAAAATTCGGAGAGATGGGAAGCTACAAAGAGATTAACGAGTTGGCAGAGAACCTGTTTAACGAGGGGGATACAGACAGCCTGCGCACCATGGCGGAAGAAAACGGGATCCCGGAGGATTACGTAGAAATGTATCTGGCCGGAGACACGCCGGAGCTCTGCGACCCGCTGACCGCCGCGATCGGGAAGCTGGATGTAGAAAACGGGGAGTTGAAAGCAAAGGAGATCATGCAGGACTGGCTGGAATACATCAAGGGGCGGTGTATGGAAAGCGAATACGTCGCCCTAAAGGTGCGGGAGAAAGGGAAGAGCCTGAAAGGCTGCATCGCAGAGCTGCTGAAATGGTCGTTTAAGAATCAGATCCCGATCAAAAAAGACATCTTAAAGGCAGCAGGTGTCTCGGCCGGCAGAGTGACCCTGGGGATCCCGGGGATGGCCAGGGCGAAAAAGATCATCACAGACTATTACCTAGGAACCGGGAAGAAGGGGGAGAAACAGAAGTGAAGCGAAGAGACCTGCTAGAGCTGGAGGATATCGGAATAACCGATGAGATAAGGGACATCGCCTTCGAAGACTGCGGAGAGGAAAGGGTGCAGAAATGGTCCTACGGCGAATGGATCTATACAGCGTACAAGATACACAGCTACATGACCGCAAGAGAGATAGACGGAATCATGAAACTGGAAATCTACCGCGGGGAAGATATACGGAAGCATGACGAAGAGCCGGAGCACATCATCTTCTTGTCGGCGAAGGAGAATAAATACGACACATACATACCGAGAGAGAAGAAATGGAGCCGGGCAAAGCTGGGAAATCTAAGGCTGAGGAACTCTGATTACAGAAACACATACAGCAGGATGACCTGGATCAGCGATGGAGACGAAGATGCGGTCAGAAGATACCTTAATGAAACAGGGGACGTGGTAAGCGCAGTAGGAACATGGCAGACAAATGCGATGCACAGAAAGGAAATCCAACAGATCGACCGCGTCATGGATCAGGTGACGGAAACGCCGGCGGACTTTGGCCAATGGGTCAGAGAAGAGGCATTCTGGAAAAAACAACATATCTTTTACAGCGCACAGGAAGGCAAGGCTTACTGTACGGCGTGCAAACAAACGATAAAGACAAAAATGAAGTCAGTGCACAACAAATACATTACCTGTCCGGCGTGCGGGCGAAAGGTGATGGCGAAATCGTGGAAAAAGCAAAAGAGCCTGAGAGATGATCAGAAAGCGGCGCTAATACAGAGGATACCAGAGGGACTGATCATAAGGATATTCTCCTGCTGGAAGTATCACGAGATCGAGAACGACTGGAAGGAAAAGGCATACATCTCGGAAACGGACCGGCAGATATACAGCCTGAACATGAATCTGATGCGTGATTATGAGTACGCAAATTTCAAACAGACGGGAAAACTCAGATGGTGCAGATCATGGTACGCACATCAAATGGTGTCGGCGGCGGTATATCACGGAAACATAAGAGAAGTGCTGGAGGGAACAAAAATCGCAGATGCCGAGATTGAGACGATGCTTAAGCGGGAAAAAGGGGAAAAGGTTGAAATACGAAAGCTGCTGAACCCTGGGGATGCTACGAAATACCTCATACGCGTCGGATTAACGAAGCTTGCGATCGAAGATATACAGAGGGCGTGCATAAGGATACACAGGGAAGGAAGGAACGCACAGGAAGTCCTCGGGATCAACGGAGACAGGATCAACAGGCTAAAACAGCTGAATGGCGGGGAAGTAATGCTTGGGTGGCTGCAATATGAGCAGGAAACCGGGATCAAGATTCCGCAGAGGACTCTGAAAAGGCTCGAGGACAAGGGGATAAGAGAAAAGGATCTGGACGCTGCATTACGATGCGGGGTAACGCCCGAGCGGGCGCTGAACTACATCGAAAAACAGACTCGAACACAAAGCGACACGCTGACCGAGTGGCGGGACTACCTGAAAATGGCGCGTGAAGAGAACATGGATGTGTACGACGATATCGTACGGATGCCGAGGGAACTGCATCGTCGGCATAATGAGCTGGTGGAACTGAAGAACAAGAAAGCGGATGAAAAAAGGCTGAAAGAATACAGGAAGTACGACAGACAGATCAGAAAACGCCTCGAAGAGGTAAAAATATATCTCTGGGAAGATAAAAACTATATGATCGTGCCGGCGGCGAAGTGTGAGGAGCTGATGAGAGAGGGAAGGGCTCTTCATCATTGCGTAGGCGCGAGTGATACATACATGAAAAGGATGGCAGCAGGCACAAGCTGGATCCTGTTCCTGAGGCGGAAAGAGCACCCGGAAGAGCCGTATTACACAATCGAGATCAATATGAAGGATGATTGGATCCTGCAATGGTATTCGGAATACGACAGGAAGCCGGACCGGGGAAAAATCGAAAAGGCGCTGAAAAAGTTTAAGGAGAGCGTGAAGCGCAAGAGGGCACAGGAGGCAAAGCAGGAGATTGCATAGGAGCAGACCATGATCGAGGATTATCAGATAAGGATCAGGACAGGAGCGGCGGAAAAGACGGGAGAGCGCGAAAGAACGAGGAAAGGAACCTGGAGAGACAAGACAAGGTATGTGGAAAGGTACGTGACTCCAGCCGGAACATTCCTGCCGGGGGGAATGGAGAAAACGGGCGATGGCCGCAATAGAAGCGGAGGGAGAACTTGCTCTCTTGGTAAGAGTAAAAGAGCACTGCCGGGAACATTGCGCATGGCTGCGCACAGAGGAAGAACTGGAAGAGTATGCGATGGAATGCCTGTGCGACAGAGCATACAGGCATTGGAAAGACTTTGAGGACACGGAAACGATCATATGGATGTAAGGAGAAAAGATATGGAATATGTGCAGATGACATTAAACGAATGGGTAGAGATCAAACAGAAGCTCCGGCAGGAGCTGATCGGAGTCAAGCGCAGCTTTGTGCGGATCGGGTACATGCTGCGGCGGATCGATGACCAGAAAGGGTACGTGCAGGATGGATACAAGAGCATCGCAGAATTCGCGCAGAAAGAGCTCGGTCTGCATCCGTCCACTACAACGCGATTTATGGAGATCAACCGGGAATACTCGATAGACGGGTATTCGGAGCGGCTCCGGGAAGAGTACGAGGACCTGAGTAGGTCACAGCTGGAAGAGATGCTGAAACTCCCGGAAGAGGACCGGGCGATGATTGAGCCGGCGGCATCCCGGGAGAGCATCAGGGACCTGAAACGGTTTAACGCTGCACAGCCGGAGCAGTCGGTGACAGATTGTCACCAGCTGGGCGGAGAGGGGCAGCAGGCAGATAAGCTTACGGACCTGATCGAGAGCTTCTTCCATGACCACAGAGAGGAGCTGAATGCATTATTCAGTCTGCCGGAGCCGGCAGGATTGACGGAAGAATATATCCGCGAGGTGGTGGAGATTATCAACCCCGGCGGGAACCGGTCGTACAGAAAAGGCGCATTCTTTGTGATGATGTACGAGAACAAGATTATGGTCAAGCAGTTTGGGAGCACGCCGCAGGAATTGTCATGGGCGGAGTTTCTGCAGAGGACCTGGGACATCTTCGGAGAGGCGGCAACAGACGCAAAGACGTGGGACAACTATTTTGGCCACACAGAGCTGGCGGAAGACAAAGAGGAGATCCAGGAAACGCCGGGAGAACCAGTAACTACTGAATGCGGAGCGGAAGGAGAAGAGGAGCATGGGGAACAAGAACAAAAGGAAACAGGAGCTGGCGTGGAGTGCGGAGGAGCAGAAGCGCACGATGCAGGAACAGAAGGAGATACGCATACAGAAGAGCGCGGAAACGCGCCTGGTCGAGACGAAAATACCGCACAACCGGAAGCCGGTGAAAAATCTGAGATTGCGCCGGCGCAAAAATCGGCTCCAGAACCAGTAACTACTGAATGCGGAGCTGATTTCGAAGAGACGAAAAATGCGGAAAAACCGGACATGAATCCGCCGGAAGTGATCGACGCAGGAAAACCGAGAAGAGAATACCTGGACAGCCTGACGGATGAAGGGCTGTCAGAGGAAATCGTGCGAAAGATCAAGGAAATGCGGGAAGCCAGGAGACTGGATGAGATCCTGAAACACAGTTTCTGGACGGCGTGGCTGAAAGAAACCGTGGACTACCTCGGAAGACCATGGAAGAGGAGGCAGAACAATGAGGATGATCGGAGAAAGATGGGGAAGACCACAGAACCCGACGCGGGAGTCGCTCCGACTGGAGGAAGGAGAGACATATACATTCCTCGTGTCGGAAGCGGAGAAAGAGAGTCCAAGGAAAAAGCTGAAGAAAAAGAAGATGAAGCTGATCAAGTGCTACAAGCATCACGCGGTGTTTGAGAGCCAGAAAGGGATACGGCAGTCGTACCGATACTGGGACATCGAAAAGCTGCTATTAGGCGAGCTGAGATAGGAAAGGAGGACAGCATGTTTATCACGAGCCAGGGATTCAAGAAATTAATCAACGAAGCATACAAAAGATACGGTCTCAGAATCGGAAATGACGGGGAAGGATATTACATAAGCGGAGGGCACTGGGTGATCTGGGTCATGCACGGATGGATTCCAAAAAAAGAATTGGCATCCATCATCGAACTGACCGGGGAAATGCCGGATCCGGAAGAGGGATTTAAAGCAACAAAGGACGGCAATCAATATGAATTGCCATGGAACGAAGCGTACGCGGCAATGACGAATGCGATGGAGTGCGAGGAGTATATAGACGTGACTCCGCTGACGCTGAAATACCACAACGGGCAGCAGGCGCGGCTCCTGCAAAACCCGCTTAACAAAACGATTGTTCTAATTGACGAAAAGTTCGTAGACATTGTAGATAATAGCGTTGTGCAGTACGACAAAGGAGAATTACAGGCGGAAGGCCCAATGATTTCGGGAAAGATGCGGGGCGTATTCTGGAGAAACGATACAATGGCGCTGCATGTTTACCCGCGGACCGATGATGAAAACAAGAGAGTGATTGGATATCTGGAAGAATTCGGCATCATGAATAAGACGGGAGAAAAAGGATGAGCATTGATTATTCGGATATGGCATTCCCGAAGCCGACTTGGAAAAAGAAGCGAAAACATCACAAGGCGACCATCCTGAAAAGCCGGAAAGGAATCTGCTACCTCTGCGCCAGACTGAACGGAGATTACAAAACAAAAGTAACAGAGGAGCATCACATCCTGTACGGCTCCGGCCGCCGGGAGCTGGCAGAAGCAGAGGGGATAAAAGTTAACCTCTGCATCCCACATCACCGCACGGGGCAGCAGGCGGCGCACAACTGCCGGGAGACCCGGGAGCTCCTATGCCGGATCGCACAGAGGGAGTACGAGCAGACCCACACTCACGAGGAGTGGATGGAGCTGGCCGGAAAGAATTATCTATAAGGCACCTCCGCCGCAAGGCGATGGTACATAGTATGTCACACGCAACCAGTAGATACAGGTTTCCCTGCCGCCTGCGGGCGGCGGGAGAAAGGAGAAAGAATGGATTACGCAGAAATATACGCGGTAGATTTTGACGGGACGCTGAATCTGGCGGACACATACCCGGAGCTCGGAGACCCAAACGTGGAACTGATCGAGTTCCTGAAAGAGCGCAGGGAAGCGGGCGACAAGATTATCCTGTGGACATGCCGGGAAGGAGAACTCCTGAAAGCGGCGGTGAAGTATTGCAACAATTATGGCTTATTCTTCCACGCAGTCAACGAAAACCTGCCGGAAAATATAGCATATTTTGGCAACAACTGCCGGAAAGTGTGGGCGCATCACTATATTGATGACAAAAATATGATATCAGGGCTCACGCTGGAGGAGATCAAGGAACTGGCAGAAAGGGATACAGCAAAAATGCCACGGTACGAAGGAGACGGTTACTCGGAAGGAGAGATAGTATATGATACATGGTTCTGCCCGAACTGTGAAGAAGAATACGAGGTAGACTACGATGATTATGACTTCTGTCCGAACTGCGGACAGAGGCTGAAATGGGAGAATGAATGATGGCAAAATATATACGAGTGCCTCTTACTGAGGCGATGGAAAATGATTATAGAGAATGCGCTGAGATGATGGATAACGGGCAGGAAAAGGACTGTGAAGGTTGCAGCTTGAATGGTGGAGAACGATTTGAGTGCTTGGGAGAATACCCATGGCTATCTGATGATAGGGAAAGATGAGAGCTTATGGAGGAAACATTGTATCAATGGAGGAAGCGGATGGGATTATGCGTCCAATGCGGAAAGGAAAAGGCTTTTCCGGGATATGTAAGATGTCCGAAGTGCATAGAAAAAGCGGAAGAAGCGACAAGGAAATGTTGGCAAGATGAGGGAAAAAGAAGCAGATACAATAAGCACGGGGCAGAGCGGCGCAAGAAATTAAGGTTGGAGCGGAAAGAAAAAGGATTATGTCCTAAATGCGGAAAGCCGATAAAGGACGGGGAATTTATTACTTGCGCGCGATGCAGGACGAAGCACAATGTTAACAGAAGGGCAAAGAGTATACGGAGACCAGGGGAACATTTTAAGGAGCGAATAGAGTCTGGAGTGTGTATGTATTGCGGAGGCAAGCTTGTTCCAGGGTATAAGTTGTGCGAGAAGTGTCTGGAAAAGCGAAGGCGCATAAATAAAGGGATAAACCCAAAAGCGTCAGAAAAATGGAGAAAGGAGATAACGGCGGGGTGGAATACAAAGCAGAAGAGTTCCGGGAATGGATGATCGAGAATGAACGGTCTGAAAATACAATTAGCAATTATATGGATTCGGTGAAACAGTTTTTTGAGATATTCCCGGAAGTGTCAAAGAAGAATATGATCGAATTTAAGCGGCGCAAACTCGAAGAAAATAAGCCGAAAACCGCCGCCATCCGGTGCATTGCAATGAATCAATACTGTGAATTTATCGGAATGCCAGAATGTAAGGTAAAAAGCATTAAGATACATAAACAGAATACAGTGGAGAATGTACCGACACTGGAAGAATATGAGTATCTCCTCGAATGTCTCCAAAAAGTCGGGAAGATGAAAACATACTGGATGATACAATTCCTGGCGAAGACAGGAGCACGGGTGTCAGAATTTATAAGGTTTGAGCGGTCACATCTCGAAAAAGGAGAGGTGACACTGTGGACAAAAGGGAAGATCAGGAAAATTCTGATTCCGGAAGAACTTATCCGGGATAGTGCCGAATATTTTTCCGGCCTCCCCGACAATAAGTGGATGTTCCCTAATAGATACGGGAAGCAGATGACAGAAAGAGGAGTTGCACAGAATATAAAAAACTGCCAGCGATATGGAATCAGGAAAGAGATGTTGCATCCGCATGCCTTCCGGCATTTATACGCAGTACAGTTTCTAAAGCACAATAAAAATATCGCTCTCCTTGCGGATCTGATGGGGCATGAGAGTGTTGATACGACGGCGATTTACCTGAGACTGTCGGCGGAAGAACAGAGGAGACAGTTTAACAGCGCGATGAATTGGTAGGTGGTTTATATGAGAATGGGAAGTGCAAAGGCAATAGCCGATCCGGGAAAACGATTTGTGCTTACGGAGCACGGGTACGACCAGACCCCGGAAGACATAAAAAGAGAACGGAAGATCGGAGAACCGGTGAAGGGGTACGAGCAGTCTGTACCGGTGTTGTGGGTGAAGAAAGGGTATGTGGAGGAGGACTGACATGCAGGAATTAGAGAAGATTCTGGAAGAGATAGACATCAAAATAGCAGGAAGTATGGGAAAGAAGAGAGAAGGGCTTTTGGGAGCGCGGAAAATTATCTGCAAGCACATGAATGACGGCTGGATCTCGGTTGAGGAGCGGCTGCCGGAACCTGGAAGAATCGTTCTTATTACGCAAACGTATAGTTGGGAGAATTTTGAAGAAGGAGCAAGCGTTACTATTGGACGATTAAGTCCGGAAAAGAATAATAAAATGTGGGAATTTCAGTATTACAGGCCGAACTTTAGGAGTGGAACTATAATGGATAATGACATTATATGTCCAGGAAGTGAATATGTTATCGCCTGGCGTCCTCTTCCGGAGCCATACCGCCCGGAAAGGAGAATATAAAACAGTGATGTCTTATGGAAAAACAAGCGGAGAATTTCCGTTCAGCAAAAATGAGCTATGCATTTTATCCTACCTGGCTTCTGAAAGAATATCGGAAATGGAAGACAATTTTGAAGAAAAAGATCCACACGAATATATTGAATTAACACAGCTGAACGCAAAGTTAAATTCACTCATATGGATGATGGATTGGAAAGGAGCTGTGGCGAATGAAACGTAGCACAGACAACCGTCGCAGCCCGGCGGAGATCAAAGCAGATCTGTACCGGCACTATGGCGGACTGGAGCACAGCGATGCTGATATGACAGACTTCCGCCGGCCGGCGTACTCTGTGAAACATCCAAAAACAGGATATAGCTGTACTCACAATATGAGTACACGGCAGGAAGGAGGCGGAACAGAATGAAGGGTACAAGAACAGACTGCTTTGCATATCGTCCAGGGCGGAGAAGCCCGCGAAAAAAGCGGAGTGTGCTGCACTGAATGAACTTTACTGCACGAATGAGGAATGCGGATTTTACAAGAAGAAAATGAAAAGGGAGAAACGGGGAAAATGATGGAATTATATTTTGAAATGAAAGTGATAGCAAACTTTGTGTTCATCGCAATCGCGGTAATTACGATATCTGCATATTTGATAAAAGCACTCGTGATGTGGGCGAGAATGAAAATGTTTAGAGCTCGGAGGCGGCGTGAGAGGCGGAAGAAAGAAAAAGAACGGGAGAAATGTGATCAATAAGGGCAGCAGGCAGACAAGGAGGACGCGCATGGGGACATGGGAAGAAAACGAACTGAAAAAACAATACCTCAACGGGTACAAATACGCAAGGATGAGGGCGAAAAGAGTTGCGGAGCAGATTCAGCAGCTTCGGCTTGATACGATGTTCCCGTGTCTCCGGGGAGACGGGATGCCACGGGGGAGTAATCAGTCAGACCTCTCGGACTACATGGAGAGGCACGATGAGCTGATGGAAGAGCTGAAAAAAGAAGAGCTGGATGCGGTCGCACAGTACACGGATATACATAGAGCGATTAAGCGAATGCAGGACGAAGAAGAAAAGGAAATTCTGGAACGAAAGTATTTGATGCAAAAATCATGGGAAACAATAGCGGAAGAATTGGGGATAAGCAGGAGAACTGCAATAAGAATACATGGGAACGCACTGACAAATTTTAAAATTCCGAAAGTTGGCACTCCGTGACACTCTAAAAAGTGTTATAGTGATAGCATGAATTAATGAAACAGAGAGCAGCAGGCTTCGGTCGGCTGACTTTTACTATACACGCCTTAAGAATCTCATAAATAATACGTATTATATGTATAAAAACTATTGACAATACGTGCAATACGTGTTAATATATAATCACAAGGAGGGATTAAATGAGATTCAGAGAAATGGACAAAATACTGAAAGCGGATGGATGGTACGAAGTCAAACAGGTTGGCTCACATCACCAATACAAACATCCGACAAAGCTCGGAAAAGTTACAGTACCGGAGCATGGAGGGAAAGACATAAACCAAACAGTAGCAAAGTCAATACTTAAACAGGCGGGGCTGTAAAGCCCCAATGCCTGAAAAGAAAGAGGTGTGTATATGAAATTAGTTTACCCAGCAGTATTTACGCCATATGAGGACGGCTCAGGCGGCTACGCTGTCGAGTTCCCAGATCTTCCGGGATGCGTGACGGGCGGGGACGATATGGCAGAAGCCGTATTCATGGCAGAAGACGCCGCAAGCGGATGGGTGCTGACAGAACTGGAAGACGGCAAAGCAGCGCCGAAAGCAACGGAAATCAGAGATGTAACACACGGAGCGGATCAGTTTGTGAGCCTGATCGCTCTGGACATGGACGCATACGCTGCGAAGTATGGAAGCAATGCGGTAAAGAAGACGCTGACAATTCCGGCGTGGCTCAATACATTTGTAGAGCAGAACGGAATAAGCTGCTCAAAGGTATTGCAGGAAGCGCTGGGGAAAATGGCGCAGGCACGATAAAAACTGAATCTCATTTAAAGGGAAAGCATCTGGCAGAAGCTGGGTGCTTTTCTTATACCGGGATGTAGCTCAGTGGGTAGAGCACCTGTCTTATACACAGCAAGTCGGAAGGTTCGATTCCTCCCATCCCGATTGGCGGAAACGCCATTGTGTACACACAAAGGAGCGCAGATAGCTTAGAGGTGACAAGCGTACGGCGAAAGCCGTAGCGTTGCTGAGTTTGATTCTCAGTTCGCTCGTTATGTGAATAGAGGAGAGAGTAATGCCGATATACAAGAGATGCAGCAGATGCGGAAAGCGAATACTTTCGGGAAGCACATGCCCCTGCGTCAAGCAACGCCACAGGGAATACGACAGATACACCAGAGACTGGAGAAGCAAGAACTTCTACGGAGGCAAAGAGTGGGAGATGGCGAGAGCTGCGGTGCTTGATGTTGATGGTGGGATTGATGTGTACCTGTATATGACCGAAGGTGTCATAGCGGCAGCGGATACAGTGCATCATATCATTCCGATCAAGGATGACTGGGAGAGAAGAGCTGATATCGATAACATGATGAGCCTGAGTAGCGACACGCACAGCATGATTGAGCAGATGTACAGGAAAAATAAGGGTGAAATGATAAGGAAATTGCAAATAATGATCAAAGAGTACCGTGGACAGCGGGAAGACGGGGGTATCTGAAAAGTTTTGAGAAAACCCCTCTGACCGCACGTCCTCTTTTCTTTGCAGAAATTTCCGAATTGAAATAAAAAGTTGGCAAGGACGAGGAGGTGATCCAGTTGGCAAGGCAGAGAAAAGTGGTAGATATGCAGAGCGCACACCTGACACAGAAGGACAGACAGAAGAAAAAACAGGAAGAACGCGAGATCGTCACGGGAAACGAAGACCTGGAAAAGCCGCCTGCATGGCTGTTGAACGCAGAAGCGAAAAAAGAGTGGAAACGGATCACCGGGGAGCTTAAAAAAATAGAGATCGTAGGAAATCTGGACTATGTAAACCTGGCGTGTTACTGCAATGCGTATGCGAATTATGTGAAAGTAACAAGGCAGCTCAAAAAAGAGACGTACTGCATAGAGCGGGAGACGCGGACGGGAACGATCATAGTAAAAAATCCCCTGATTGACATACAGACCAATTACGCGGCGGAGATGCGAAAGTTTGCGGGACTGTGCGGGCTGACAATTGATTCAAGGCTGAAAGCGGCAGTGAAAAAAGTAGATAAAAAAGAGGAAAAACTCGAAAAGAAGTTTGGGGCGATATGATGAAACAGTACGAAGAGATTAAAGGATACGCGAGAAAATGCATCTCGGGAGAGTTCATAAGCTGTAAAAAGCACAGATGGGCATGCATGCGATTCCTGCGAGATGCGGAAAAGGCAGAGACAGATCCAGACTATCCGTATTACTGGAGCGAGGAATCTGCGCAGAATATTGTTGACTGGTTTGCGCTCCTCCGGCACTCAAAAGGAGTATTGGCAGGGGAGCCAATCCACCTGACAGAATGGCAGAGATTCAGGATATGCCAGCTCTACGGATGGCGCAGGAAGAAAGACGGACGGAGACGATTCAAGAAGAGCTTTACAGAAGTGGCGAGAAAAAATGCTAGAATTTGGCGTCTTGTATAGAAATATATAAGATAATGACCGGGCAAAATCGGAGAAGCCCTGTAATAATACAGTGATTAAACTTGCGACTTAGCGTTATGCATAGTATAATGTCCACAAGGAGGGATGATATGTATAGCGTTTATATGCACAAGTCAAAAATCGATGGGAAAATCTATATCGGAAAAACGAATAATATTGAGCGAAGATGGCGAAGCTGCGGCATTGAATATGCGAGAGAATACGAGTTCGGGCGGGCGATAGACTCTCAAGGATGGAACTCTTTCGAGCATATTATTCTGGAAACTGGATTATCGGAGCAAGAAGCTAATGAAAGAGAAAAATATTATATACTGAAATTCGATACCAGAAATCCAGATAAAGGGTACAATGTAGCTGAGGGTGGAAATAGTGGAATATGGTACACTGAACATCCCAAAGGGATGCAAGGGAAACACCATAAAGACGATAAACGTATCAAACAAAGCGAGCTGATGAAAAAGCTCAATGCTGAAGGAAAGTGCGGAGCAGTCTGGAAGAATGGACATCCCAAAGGGTTTAAAGGACATCATCATAGCGACGAATACAGAGAACGTTTAAGAAACACTCCATCCGGAAAGCATCCAAGCGCAAAGAATGTACAGGTGATTCACAGTGACGGAAAGATAGAAGAATATGAATGTTTGAAATATCTTTCTGAAAAAATCGGAGTTAATAAAACGACTCTGATTAAAATAATAAAATCGGAAAAACCTTACAAAGTTTCCGAAAGATGCCACACTAATCGAGAAAATTTAAAGAAATTAGAAGGAGCAATTATTAGATACAGATGACTCCGAGATAACCCCATAGCGTAAAAACTATGGGGTATTTTAACGCATAGGCGGTGAACCTGCAAAGCAGAATATAATCCGCCCACGAGTGTCCGGCGGCTGACCGGGAAAGCCGAAGCCGAAAAAGTATGCTGAACTTACTGGTGACAGTAAGAAGCCGAGGATAAAAAGCCACGGCGATAACAAAATTGAAATCTCAGGAAGAAGCGGGAATCGCTCTGTACGAAGCATCCGTAACAGCAGTGAAAAACAATGAAGTCTGTGAGATATACACCGCAGGAGTGAAAAGAGATCAGTCAAAAATCGTATTTAACGAGGCGAATCTGATGCTGAGAGGCTCGCCGCTCAGAGAAAAGTTTAATGTGAGACGGGATGTGATCACGCATCGGAAAAGTGGGAGCTTCATTAAAGCGTTGAGCAAAGAGGATGGAAGGTCTGGGGATGGGACGAATCCGGCAAACCTTATTATTGACGAGTACCATCAGCACCCAACCACGGAGTTCTACGATCTCGGGCTCGGATCTGGGACAAAAGAACCGCTGCTGACGATCATCACGACCGCAGGAGTGGACTTGGCGAGTCCTTGCTATACGATAGAATATGCATATTGTTCGAAGATACTGGATCCCGATGTGGACGTAGAAGATGAGGAATATCTCGTAGATATCTGCGAGATGGATGAAGAGGACTATGCGGACCTGGACAGGCTGGATAATGAAGAGCTGTGGTACAAAGCGAACCCGATCAGGATGACATATGAAGAGGGATGCGAAAAGATACGGGGAGACTATAAAATCGCCAGGGAGCAGCCGGAGCATATGACGTCATTCCTGACAAAATGCCTGAATATCTGGGTACAGGCGCGAGAAAACGGATACATGGACATGGCAAAATGGAAAGCCTGCCAGGTGGACAAACTGCCGGTTGATACGAAGGGAATGAGCGTGTATGTAGGACTTGATATGTCAGCGAAGATCGACCTGACATCCGTGGCATTTGTTCTCCCGTTTTTATCGGGAAAGTATGATTCGACCGGGAAAGAAATCGTGAAATACATCGTATTTTCTCATTCGTTTATCCCGAATAGAGAGAAACTGATAGAGAGAAAACGGAAAGACAAGGTAGACTATGACGCATGGGAACGGATGGGATACCTGACAGTAACAAATACACCGATCGTGGATCAGAATGCGGTCATGGACTATGTGGTAAAAACCTGCGAGAAGAATAACTGGCAGATCGAGTGCCTTTGCTTTGACCCGGCGAACGCGGCAAAACTGATGATGGACCTGTCGGAAGACGGGTATACCGTCGAGGAAGTATTCCAGAGCCACAAATCCCTGAACGAATCTACGCAGGGGTTCCGGGAGCAGGTATACAGCGGGAACATCGTATATACATATAATCCGCTCCTGAACTTTGCGATGAGCAATGCAGTGATCAGGAAGAATCAGGGGCTGATTAAGATTGACAAAGATGCAACGACAAAGAGGATCGACCCTGTTGATGCTGTACTGTGCGCATTCAAGCTTGCGATGTATCATGAATTTACGCCGGGATTCCTCGATGCGATCGATAAATATCTGGAGAGTGATTGGTAAATGGGAATTGGGAACAGGATCAGGAATGCGGTCAATGCACTTGTAAGGCCGACGGCAGACCTGAACGATGAAAAGTTATTAGAGTGGCTGGGGATCAATACGAAAGATAAAAAGCTGACAGGCGAGGTGACATATTACACATGCCTGAAAATGCTGAGCGAGACAATGGGAAAGCTGCCTCTTAAATATTATCAGGAAACGGAAAGAGGGAAGATCCGGGCTGACCCGGATGACGTCACGAGGCTTTTGACGATCCGCCCGAATAAGATCATGACGCCGACGACGTTGTGGACGGCGGCGGAAATGAACTGCCAGCACTACGGGAATGGCTACATATGGATGCGGGGAGAATTCGCACGGGACGGGACATATGGCGGGGCGTATACGATCTATGACATCTGGCTGATGCAGAGCTGTTATGTTACGGTCCTGATGGATGATCTTGGAGTGTTTGGCGGGAAAGGCGAGATCTATTATCAATACTCGGACCCGATGACCGGTCAGCAGTATTTTTTCAAAAGCGAAGAGGTCATGCACTTCAAGACATGGTACAGTCTGGATGGGATTATGGGACAGCCGGTAAGGAAGATCCTGAAGGACATGGTAGGCGGGGCACTGGAAAGCCAAAGATACATGAACAATCTGTATGAAAACGGATTGAGCGCAAGCATGGCCATGCAGTACCTCGGGGATCTGGACGAGCCGAGACGGAAGGCCCTGGAAAAGAAATTCGCGAACGCGCTCACAGGACCGGCGAACGCGGGGAAAGTGATCCCGGTCCCGATCGGGCTGCAGCTGACGCCGCTGAACATGTCGATGGCGGATGCACAGTTCTTCGAGCTAAAGAAATATTCGGCACTCCAGATTGCCGGAGCGTTCGGGATCAAACCGAACCAGATCAACAATTATGAGAAGTCCAGCTATGCGAACAGCGAAACACAGCAGCTGGCTTTTTTGGTTGATACGATGGCATACAGGTTGAAAATGTATGAAGAAGAGATCAACGCAAAGGTGCTGACGCCGAGAAAACAGAAAAAAGGATACTTCTACAAATTCAACGAAAAGGCGATCCTGCGGACAGACAGCAAGACACAGATGCAGAATATCAAGACCGCGATAGACGGAGGCCTGTATACGGTGAATGAAGGAAGAGAATATCTTGATAAACCTGCTGTTGAGGGCGGAGACGTCCCTATGGTGAACGGGACATACATACCGCTTACGATGGTGGGGAAGCAGTACCAAAAAGAGGGAGGTGAGAATAATGCCGGAACTACAGTTCAAAGCACAGAACCGACAGCGGGGGAAGATGGAGATCCGAAACCAGACGGAGACGAGGGCGCAGCTTAATATATACGGCGACATCGTATCTGATGAATGGGGCAAGTGGAGCGAGGATGATACCTGCCCGACGGACATCTCGGAATTTTTGAAGAATCTGGACGGGGTATCAGAGATTGAGCTGCATATCAACAGCGGAGGGGGCTCTGTATTTGCAGGGATTGCGATCTACAACATGCTGAAACGGTCGAAAGCGACTGTAACAACATACATAGATGGAATTGCGGCGAGCATTGCTTCCGTGATCGCCTGCGCCGGGGACCGGGTCATCATACCGAAAAACGGGACTTTTATGATCCATAAGCCGACAACGGGTTATTTCCTTGAATCACTGAACGCCGACGAACTGAGGAAAGACGCGGATACGCTCGACCATTGCCAGAGGTCCATCGTACAGACGTACATGGAGCGGGTGAAAGACGGCGTGACAGAGCAGGAAATCAACGATCTTGTGAATGAGGAGACGTGGATGAACGGATCGGAGGCGGCGGAATACTTCGATTTCGAGGTAGAAGAAGACGTAAATGCCGCCGCTTGCGCAAGTGATTTCTTCGGAATTTACAAAAATACACCGGAAAGTGTAAAAAAACAGGAAGATTCTTCGGTATCCGCGGAAAAGATAGCGGATATGGTCATAGAAAGACTGGAGAGCCGAAAACGGACGGTAGAACAGAAAAAAATGGAAGACGTGAAAAAAGAGATTCTGGAAGATCTGGATATGTACGGTATCTAGGTCTTTTTATTTTGAAAGGAGACAGAGGATGGAAAAAGAGTTATTAGAACTGCTCGATTCGATCAATGACAAAAAGGCAGAAGTGAAAAAACTGGCCGAAGAGAACAAGCTTGACGAGGCGAGAAAAGCAAAAGACGAACTGAAAGAGATGCAGGAAAAGTTCGACCTGCTCAAAGACCTTGATGACGGGAAGCTGGATGATGCGAAAGCCAAAGCTGTCGCAAAAGGAATGAAGCCGGCAGACAAAAAAGACGCCGTAAAAGAATTCGCAGACGCCGCGCGACGCGGGTTTAATGTCGAGAATTCCATGAGCGAAGGGACTCCTGCTGACGGAGGGTATACGGTCCCAGAGGACATCCAGACGAAGATCAACGAGAGGAGGTCTGCAAAAGCATCGCTGATCGACCTGGTGGACGTAGAAAGCGTGACAACGAATAAAGGATCGAGGACGTTCAAAAAGCGCTCTCAGCAGACAGGATTCCAGAAAGTCGGGGAAGGCGGAAAGATCGGGGCGAAAGCAACGCTGCAGTTTGAACGTATGGACTATACGATCAGTAAGTACGCCGGGTACTTCCCGGTAACAAACGAACTGCTGGAAGACTCAGACGCTGCGATCACATCGGTGCTGACTGAATGGATCGGAGACGAATCCAGGGTAACCCGGAATAACATCATCCGCACCGCGATCAATACAAAGGCAAAAACAGCCCTCGCATCACTGGATGACATCAAGAAGGTCTTGAACGTGACGCTTGGAGCTGCGTTTAAATCCACATCCAGAGTGGTGACGAATGACGACGGGCTCCAGTACCTTGACACCCTGAAAGACAATGATGGGAAATACCTGCTCCAGCCGAATCCGGCGAACCCGATGCAGTTAAGGCTTTGCGCCGGCGCAACGATCGTTCCTGTTACGGTAATCCCGAATGACGATCTCCCGTCGGATGTGTCTACTGCGAAGAAGAGGAAGATCCCGATGATCATCGGAGATCTGAAGGAGGGAATCAAATTCTTCGACAGGAAAAGCCTGACGATCGTGGCGTCAAACCTGGCGGCAGCGGGCGAACTGAATGCATTTGAGGAAGATCTGACATTGTTCCGGGCGATCGAGCGGGAAGACTGCCAGGTCAAGGATGATATGGCGTTCGTAAATGGAGAGCTGACGATCGATGATAACTCTGTGGCGGGGGAATCATAAGTCCTGACATCATTACGATGCCAGCCGCAGGTCAGGACTTCTACGGAAAGACGGCAGGAGAGATGATCACGGACGCATGGGCTGGAGAAGACGGCACTGTGACGGGAACCTTCCACTATGTGACAGGATATACCGGATTCAACGAAACGGAGCCGGCTGAACAGGAGGGATATTACTTCCCGTTTGTTCTTACAAAATCCGGTGCAACTATGACATTCAAAAAGAATGGTGACATCTCAAAAGATTCGATCCCGTGGGAAGCGGATAACGTATTCCGCGTAACACAGGGAGATACTTTCGAGGTACTGGTTGATGGGAACCATGTCGTGACGTTTAATTTCACGGAAGCAGTATTTGAGCCAAAAGCAGCAAAAACCGCATCAAAACAGCGAGCAAAGAGCAGAGCTGCATCATAACCGGGAGGTGAACGGATGTTTAATCTGATAAAGAAAAGGCTTGGGATTGCGGAAAACGTCACCGTGTACGACGATGACATCAGAAGCTATCTCTCGGACTGCGAGCAGGATATGCTTGATTCGGGAGTACCGGAAAAAACAATCTACAATCAGGATGACAGGGTGGTGACAGCAGCCACCCTGTACGTCAAAGCCAACCTCGGGAACGATCGGACAGATACGGACCGCTATATGGAACTCTATCGGCAGAAAGTATTCAGGCTTACACTGGATCCAGAGGAGGACGGAGTATGTGGAATGGCAGCATCTTACTGATCAAAACAGTACAGCAGGGGCAGAACGGTAACGGATTTCCGAACAATCAATACAAATACTCCTCCGAGATACCAGCGAACATATCTGACACAACACGGACGGATGAAGTTGTCGGGAACCAGTTCGGATACAACGCGGATATCACGGCAGAGATCGCCGCATGCAATTACGCCGGAGAATCGACTTTCAAGGACGTAGGAACGGGAATTGTGTATGATGTAAAGCGTACATACAGACCACCGAAGTCCATGAACATCATTTTGACGGGGGAGGCGAGGGAACATGGCAAAATTTGACATTCACGGAATCGATGATTTCATAAGAGAAATCAGCCAGATCGATCTCGACCGTATTGCCCCAAAGATGCTGGAGGAGTCCGTGCCAATCCTCGAAAAATCAGTAAAGGCAGAATCGGCAAAGCACCACGATACTGGGGCAATGGAAGAGTCAATCAAAGCTACCGGTGCAAGCGTAAACGCGAGAGGATATTATATCTGTGTCCGGCCGACTGGACGGGATGAGAAAGGCGTCAGAAACATGGAGAAGATGGTGTACATGGAATATGGAACCAGCAAGCAGGGAGCAACCCCGGTGCTGAGCCCGGCGGTCAGGAAAGCTGAAGATAAGGTGACAGACAAGATGCAGGAAGTGTTCAACAGAGAGGTGGACAGAATATGACCACATTCGAAAAAATCATACAGGCGGTTGCTCCTTTTGGGTATCCGTATTCGCCCGGGGTGTACAGCGGACCGGAAAAACATTGGTTTGCATACAATTATGTGGATGATTACGGAGACAATTATGCGGATGATGAACCGCAGAGTGTGGTAAACCGGGTGCAGGTGCATTTCTTCCTTCCGGCGGAAGAAGATTACACAGTGATAAAAAACCAGATAAGGGATTCAATATTCAGACAGGGGTTCACGTTCCCGGAAATTACCATGCTGGATGACCCAGACCCGAAGCTGAGACATATCGCGTTTGAGTGCGAGATCGAGGAAGAGGTGTAAATCATGGCTTACATAGGAGTTGTCAGACCGGTAATTGCTGTATATTCAGAAGAGAATGGAAAAGCCGTATATTCAGGTGGAATCCGATTCGGGAAAGCGATCAAAGTCGAGATAGACCCGCAGTACGAGGATGTAAGCGACTACAACGACATCAACGATACGGGCGAAGATGAAGAATTCTCCTATGCGGACATAACGCTCGATACGGATGAAATACCTGAGGAAGCGGAGCCGATGCTATTTGGACGGGAACCGGACGGAATCTCAAGAGAAAACGACCGTTCGGGATATGTCGGGGTTGGATTCAGGACACGCAGGGTAAAGAATGGGAGAGTACGATATCTCGCAATATGGATTCACAAAGCAAAGTTTAGAGAGGGAAGCTCGTCCCACGAAACAAAGGGAGGCTCAATCAGTTACCAGACGCCTTCCACTCCCGGAAAAGCTGTGCCGGACGTGGAGGGAAAGTGGAAGACTAAAAAAACATTTGAAACGGCGGAAGAAGCGGATTCCTGGATTGATTCAATTGCAGGGATAGAAAGAGAGGATTAATTATGGCATATGTAGGATTAAGGAAACCGATCATTGCACAGTTGAAAAGCGATGGAACTTATGATGATCCGTTCGCATTTGGAAAGGCGATCGGGCTGCAGGTAACACCAAACTATGCAGAAGGATCACTGTATGCGGATGACGGGCAGGCGGAATATGACAAGGAATTTTCCTATGCGGAAGTCACGCTGAATACGAGTACGATTCCGATTGTTGCGCATGAAAAGATGTTTGGACATACGGTGACTGAGAAAAATGTAAAGTTCAACGGAGACGATCAGAACAATGACGTGGGACTGGGGTGGATTTCCGTGGAAAAAGTGAATGGCGTAAGATCATTTATCGGAAATTTCCTGGACAAGGTGAAATTCTCAGAGCCGTCTGAAGACTATGCGACAAGAGGGGAATCCATCGAATATAAGACCCCGTCGATCACAGGCCGTGCGAGCACGGTAGACGGCGGAGACTGGAAGGAGACAGAAACCTTTGCCACGGAAGCGGAAGCAAAGAACTGGGTATACGGGAAGTTCGGAAAAACAATGGGGACTTTAAACGTGCAGAGCGCGGCCGGAACCGCAACGGGAAAGACAAAGCTTACTGTGACGCCGACAAAAGGCGAAAGTTCTTCTTACGTGTATAAAACGGGGCAGAATGTGGCGCTCCCGGGATATAATGATGTGTGTAATGCAAATTCCGGATGGAAATCCTGGGATGGAACGGCAGAGATAGCAGCAAAGCAGGGGGACAAAATCGTGGTGGTTGAAATCGTGACGGAGGGAAGTACGGCGATAAAATCGGGCGAGGCTACCGCAACGGTAAAAAATAATTAAGGAGAAAGCGCATGTTTGAAAAATTAAATCACATTACTATTTCAGGCACTGAATACCCAATCAAATGCGATCTGCTCGTACTTGAACGGATCCAGGACAAGTACAAAGACCTGGCGGAATTTGAAAACAAACTGAGCGGTTTCGTACCAGGTGTGGATGAAGATGGAGAGTACACCAGAAACGACGAAGGCAGAATCATCGGTTACTACGGGGAACCGAACATGGAGGCTCTCGGGGACTTTCTGGAGTGGACGATTGAAGAGGGAATCGAGATCGACCGGGAAGAAAACGGATCAGAGATGGAGATGCCGGGGAGGAAGAAACTGATTCGGTCAGTAGACCTCGCTCCGCGCGAGCTCATGGAAATTCTAAAAGGGGAATTCGTACGGTGTTTTGAGAGAAAAAACGGGAAAACCACGCAGATGAAATCGAAGACGACGGAGAAGCCGCAGAAATAGACTTTGCGTGGATCGTATTCATAGGTCTCCAGATCGGGTACCGCGAAAAAGAGGTCGCGCACATGTATTTCGGGAAGTGGGCGGACCTCTTTCAGGAATATAAACGGATGCACAACATGAAAATGAAGCGCATGATATTCGAGGAGAAGAAAAAAGTCGCATCCCTTATGGATTTATGAGGTGCTGTATGTTATTATAAGTGCATAAGGAGGAAACAGAATGGGCGGAAATGAAGCATACAAAATCTTGATAAGGGCATCACTGAGCTATGCATGGAAAAAACATCCATACATGACAGCCTGGGTAACTGTGTGCATATTTACAGGGGTATGCATGGGCATAGCTAATGCGAGCATATCTGATCTGCTTATGGGGATTGTAACGGGGATACTTCCGATGATCGTAACAGGGATAGGACGAGCGGTCCTGAGCCTGGACAGATGGGAAAGAAGGAAGTTTGATATAAATAAAATGCGCAGAAGGGAAGCGTTCGTGAATTATATAAAAGAATATACTGAGAAGAGCGCAAAAAAGTAAGGAACCGCCCCTTCGGATGGTTTTCATATGCGAAAAACAGAAAGGTATTACGACTATAAGAAAGAGTCTGGCAGCAGGCTCTTTTTTTATACCAAAATTTGAGGAAAGGCAGGTGAGAAAATGGCATCACAGAAGAAAATAGGCGCATATATCACGCTTGACGGCGAAAAAGAGTTCAGGGCGGCAACTTCCGCCTGCAATAAGAGCCTTGCGACGATGAAGTCGGAGATGAAGCTGGTAGAGGCGCAGACGGCAGGGAGCGCAAACTCTCTCGAAACGCTGAAAAAGAAGCACGAGGTGCTGTCTCGAACACTGGAAGAACATGAACAGAAAGAAAAAGCCGTAAGCGCCGGATTAAAGCATGCTCAGGAAGACTATGAAAGAGTCGGGAGCAAGTTGGAAAGCTACAGGAAGAAGCTGGAGCAGGCGCGGAGCGCTCTGGATGATATGAAGCAGTCCTCGGATACGACCGAAGAGGCCCTGAATGCCCAGAGCGAACAGGTAGAAGAACTTGAGAAAATCATAAGCAAAGGCGAGCAGACATACCAGCGCGCCGGAAACCGCGTAAACGACTGGCAGAAGCAGCTCAACAATGCGGAAGCCCAAACGATACGGGCGACAAAAGCGCTGAATGAAAATGCTGCGTACATGAAGGAAGCGGAAAGATCTTTCGATTCCTGCGCAAAGAGTATCGATAATTTCGGGAACAAGACAGACGCCACGGCAGGAAAACTGACGGAACTCGGGACGATTACGAAAGCGAATTTGAAAAATACGGCAGTAGACATCGGGAAAGATGCGTTTACAAACGCAGTTCAGGGCGTAATAGAACTGGACAGCGCACAGCGGAAGCTTCGGGCGAGCACAGGAGCCACGGCAGAGGAGACAAAGGAATACAGCGCACAGATGCAGGAACTGTATTCGTCCGGGTATGGAGATTCGATCCGGGATATAGCGGCTTCTATGTCACTTGTAAAACAGTATACAAATGAGACGGACCCGGAAAAACTCCAGAAACTGGCAGAGAATGGAATGGCTTTGGAAGATGTGTTCGGGATGGATCTCAGCGAGTCGATCCGGGGAGCGGACGCTCTCATGAAGAACATGGGGCTGACCGCAGAAGAGGCTTTTGACTATATGGCGAAAGGAGCCCAGAACGGATTAAATAAATCAAACGAACTGGGCGATAACATCGCAGAATACAGCCAGTTATGGGTGCAGGCGGGGTTCTCGGCAGAAGAGATGTTTTCCATTCTGGATAACGGTCTTGACTCGGGCGCATATAACCTGGATAAAGTCAATGACTTCGTAAAAGAGTTCGGGAACAGCCTGGCAGACGGAAGGATTCAGGAGAATCTATCTGCATTTTCCTCGGATACGCAGAATCTGTTCCATCAATGGCAGACCGGAGAGGCAACGACGAAGCAGGTATTTCAATCTGTGATATCTGATCTGGCCAGCATGGAGAATCAACAACAGGCGCTCACGATCGCAAGCAACACATGGAGCGCACTGGGCGAAGACAACGCCATGAAGGTGATCACATCCCTGAACAATGTGAATAACACATACAAGAATGTCCAAGGGACGATGGAAGAGGTCAAAAACATTAATTACAGTGGCGTGGCTAATCAATGGAAAGCGCTGGGAAGGACTTTCCAGACAGATGTAATGGCTCCAATGCTAAAAGAATTCCTGCCGGCAGCAGAGGCGGGGATGGGATTTTTAGCAGACCATATCAAAGAGGTTGTTGCGGTGGCGAAAGCGGCAACCCCGGTAGTGGCCGGAATGTTTGCCGTAAAAAAAGGAAAAGAACTAATAAAAGACCTGAACGATACTCAGAAAGGGATTAAAGGAGTCATCACATGGGTGACGGCACATACAGCAGCAAAAACGGCGGAAACCGCTGCGGAGACGGCAAACACGGCGGCCCAGGGAGCCAATGCCGCGGCAACAGCGGCTGGAACTGCGGCGACAACGGCGCACAGCGTGGTGACAACTGCGGCGACGGTAGCACAGACAGCTTTTAACGCGGCTCTGATGGCGAACCCGGCGGGAGTGGTCCTGGTCGGCATCACCGCCCTTGTCGGCGGGATTGCACTTCTATCCGGCACGATCGAGGAAACAACGACAAAAACCGATGAGTTGTCGGAAGCGACAGATAAAAGCATAGAGAAGCTTGATGCGGCAGCACAGTCGCTTGAAGAGTCAACGCAGGGGTGGTCGGATTCCCTGAGCAGCCTGGAGGCGCAGGAAGGCGTTGCAGACAATCTCGTAACGGAACTCTACAACCTTGAAGCACAGTCGGGGAAAACGGACGAGCAGATCGGAAGAATGAGCACGATCGTAGGGGAACTGAATTCCATGTTCCCGGATCTTTCTCTGTCTGTGAATGAAAACACGGGAGCACTTAGTCAGAATGAGCAGCAGACACGGAGATCCATCGATGCGGCGTTGGAGTTGTCAAAAGCATCAGCGGCACAGGAGAAGATGGCGGAGATCGCGGATGATCTAGTGGAAGCTGAAATGGCGAAGTATGAGGCGGAACAGAATCTGAAAGATATCGGAACCGAATTGACTGCGCTTGAAGAAGAACGGTCTAGGATCACTGAGGAAAGTTCGAAAGCCATGAAAGATGGCACTCAGGCGTACGTTGAGTACAACGGGAAGATGATGGACGCACAGAGCGCACTGATGGAGATATCTGAGGCGGAATCGACGCTGATAGAAAAGCAGGAAGAGCAGGGAGAAGCTCTTGACGGACTGGTAGAGAAATACGATGAGGCAAATGGAAAATATCAGAGCGCATACGAATATGCACAGAGCTTAACTGATGCAACAAAGCAGAATACGGATGCGACAGAGCAGAACACGGAGGCTGCCGTAGCGAACGGAGCTGCTATCGCGGCAAAACAGGCGATGTCCGCTGCCGGAATCGAAACAGTAAACGCGGAAACGTTTGCGTATCAAAATCTATCTGCAGCGCAACAGCAGCTTGCAGTAGATGTGACGAATGGCGTGCTGACCATGCAGGAGAACGTACAGAGCGCCCTGGAATCGCAGATGAACATGTTTGAGCAGTTTGACGGCGGAGTACAGATATCCACGGAGCGACTGCTCGCAAATATGCAGAGCCAGGTTGATGGCGTAACAAACTGGGAGCAGAACCTGTCCGCGCTTGCAGACAAAGGAGTCAACGAGGGAATCCTTCAGAAACTGGCAGAGATGGGACCGCAGGGATCGGGGTATGTAGCCGCGTTTAACAGCATGACAAGCGAGCAACTCGCTCAGGCAAACAGCTTATGGGATCAGAGTGTAGACATTAAGGGCATGACGGATCAGTGGGGACAGCAGCTGTTGGAATCTGGAGCGGCGAATATCGCGGGAGGCATGGAAAACCTGACTCCAATCCTACAGCAGAGCGGGACAAATACCGTTATGGGGCTGGTGCAGGGAATGCAGCAGGCACAGCAGGCTGCGGAAGCTCAGGGAAGCGACCTGGGAGTAAAGGTGATTGATTCTGTAAATGACGGGCTCGGGGTCCACTCTCCATCGGCAAAGACGATGCAGTCAGGAATGTATGTGGATCAGGGATTGGCCAACGGAATGACGTTGGGGAAGGTTACTGTAATGATTGCGGCAATGGGAGTTGCAACTACGGTAGTAACACAGATCAACACGGCTCTGGCAGAATCGAAATTCACGGCTGCCGGACTGAATGTGTCTGAAGGACTCGCACTTGGAATCAGACAGGGAAAGCCATTGGTAATAGCGGCAGCATCGGAAGTGGCTTCGGCCGCAATAGAAGCAGCAAATAATAAGCTGGAAATACATTCGCCGTCACATGTATTCCGAAGGATGGGAAATAACACAATGGAATCCTACGCTCTTGGAGTGAAGGACAAAACAACATCGGTCAGGAGCACGGTGACAGGAGCATTGAACTTTGATGACGTACGGGGAAATGTGAATTCAAGAACGGGATCTGCAAGCATTGCGGAGCAGCAGGTGCTGAAAAATATGTTGGTGGATGCGATGAGCCAGATTAAGCTCGTAGCATACCTGGGAACCAGGCAGGTCACGAGGGAGCTGTCGAATATGGGGGTGGTGTTCCGTGCTGAAATATAGAAGTGGAAGCGCAGGAGAAGAACTTGAATTATCGGGCGGAAATATACGGGCTCACATAAAAACAGCAGGCCTGTACGACTATGAATGGGAAGTGAATGCGACAACCGAACTCCTGGGAAGCAAAATAAAGAACTTTGGGAAAAAGGCGAAAAAATATGAGATCACACTGGACTTTAGGGGAAACCAGGAAGAAAGAGCGAATGCAGCGGAAAAACTCTATGAACTGTCAGAACGGGACATTGTAAAAATGACGCCGGGAAGGCTTATTTTCAAAGATCATTATTTGACGTGCTATATAATCGGAGGAGAGATTGGAACAAGCAAGTTAAAAAGAGCGGTAGAAAAAACGGTGTATGTATATGCACCATATCCGTTCTGGATCAGGGAAGAATCCCGGTCGTTCCCGCCGATATCGCCTGATGAGCAGCAAGATGATGCCCGTCTTGACTATGAGCATGATTACCCATACGATTACACCATGCCATACGGCGGTGATGTGATCTGGAAGGTGGACCATTTCGCCCCATGTGAATTTCTGATGACAATGTTTGGACCTGCGGTAGATCCGCGTGCTGTGATCAATGGACACCCGTATCAGATCTATACAACGCTGGATACAAATGAGTATCTTCAGATCGACAGCCGGAACAACAAAGTGATCAAATATCTTGCAAACGGGATTCAGCAGGATATCTATGATCTACGGGCAAAGCAGGAATCCGTGTTTGACCCTATAACGCCGGGGAATATCAGCGTTGTATGGCCCGGGGATTTCGGATTCGACATAACCCTCTTCTGCGAAAGGAGTGAACCACGATGGAAGACCCGAAGCAGCTGATCCTTGCGGATCAGAACTTGAAGGATATCGCTCCGGTGATGGATGCCGGGATAGATATCGCGATAGGAGAAGAGAATGATTACGAGATCAAAATCCCGCGGGATGAGTGGTGGCTGGAGTACACGTTTGGGAATGTGTTCTATATTAAGGATACCGAGTATGGCGGGATCATCGGGGAAATGGATACGAGCACGGCAGAAGATACGATCTCACTGCTTGGCCGGACGTGGCGGGGGATGCTCGATAAAAAGATTATCTGCCCGCCGCACGGACAAGACTACAAGAAGGTATCCGGGGAACTGAATTCAGTGCTGAACAGTCTGATTACAGAGCAGTTCGACGATTATTTTGTCGTATCACAGGACGACACGGGCGTGAGCCTGACGAACTATCAATTTGATCGGTACTGCACGTTGCTGGCAGGGATTACAAAGATGCTGCAAAGTGTTGGATACCGTCTAAGGATACGGTATGTACAGCAGGAGCGCGGGCAGCCGGGGTATGTGGAGTTGTCTTCCGTGCCGATCATCGATTACTCAGAACAGATCGAACTGTCGCAGGACAGTCAACTGAACTTTACGTTTAAAAACTGCCGCAACGGAGTGAATCACTTGATCTGCCTCGGCAAAGGAGAACTCCAGGATCGGCAGGTGATTGATCTGTACGTGCAGGAGGACGGCAGCATTGGAACTGAGCCGTATTACACAGGAATCGAAGAGATCGCCGCAACTTATGAAGATACATCCTCGGAGACAGATGAACTGGAAGAAAAGGGCAGGGAGAAGCTGCTGGAACTTATGAACAGCACATCGTTTTCGATGGATGTTGAATCTTTGAACATGGATGTAGAGATCGGGGACATCATCGGCGGCAGAGATTATCTGACAGGGCTCTATGCAAAGAAACCGATCGTAAAGAAAATATACCGGGTCGAGGACGGAAAAACCTCTCTAGAATATGGAATAAAAGGAGATGATTGACTATGGAACTGGCAACAGGGCGGCAGGGGAAGCCGCACATAACATCGCAGCAGGACCGGCAGAAGCATCAGGGCATCTTTGGGGATGGGGCGTATATCCTGAACACGGGGAGCATGCTGGAGCCGGAGGTGCAGAGTTCGAACAAAATACACATCAAAGACGGCGCGCTGATGTTCCAGGGCGCTCTTTTTACGGTCAAAGTCGGGACTTATGACGAGGTGACGATCAATAACGGAAATCAGGGTATGAAGAGGAAAGACCTGATCGTAGCGAGGTACACATACAACTCATCTGATAACATCGAGACAGGAGAATGGGCGGTCATCCAGGGAACGCCGGCGGCGGATAATCCAGTCGTGCCGAAGGCGACGACAGGAGATATACAGGCTGGTGACAGCGTTGTGGAATGTCCTGTTTTTGTTGTAAATCTGGACGGAATTAATGTGACTGGAGTGGATGTTATACCTGAAATGGCGAAGGACATGTCTACGCTAAATGCGTATTTGGCGGAGTTACAGTCAATAACAACTGAGACGGAATATCAGATTACTCCTAGCGGCGGTCCAACTAT
>CALWDM010000033.1 GCA_944376695.1 uncultured Mediterraneibacter sp.
AGTGAATTACTCCAAGTATCTGAAGTATCTCACAAAAGTTGGAGTTTGACTATCCGGTTGGTTATAAAGCGCTTACGTTTGATGCATGTCTCGAACACATCAAACGCGGTCTTTCCTTCTTTTAATATCCTGAGCAGAAGGAAATTGGCATAAGGGGGATAGACTTTGTATGCGCTCTGCCGGGACAATGCCTCATACATTCTCCCGCGCTCGCTTATGATCAGTTCTCGTGTACGGTTAATATAATCTTTATCCTGGAACAGCAGCTCTCCGGCAAAGGCTCCGATACTGTTCAGAGACCAGGGGATCTGTTTTTCTTTCATTTTTCTGAGAAACTCCTTGTTTCCGGTCACAGCATATCCCAGACGCATGCCCGGAGCCGCAAAGAATTTGGACACGCCCCGGAGCACGCACAGATTGGTGAACGCTTCTGTAAACGTCACTGCGGCAACAGCTCCGATATCCGGGGCAAACTCCACATAGGTCTCGTCGATCATGACGAACACATCGCGATCTGTGCAAAAAGAGAGCAGTTTTTCCATGTCATCATGCAGGATTGCCGATGAGGTGGGATTGTTCGGATTGCAGAGAATGAGAAGATCATATTTCCCTTTATCAATCACGGAACAAAGATCGTCCACATCCGGCGCAAAGTCCTGTTCTTCCTTCAGGTGATAGTATTCCTGTGTGCTCCCGGAAAAGGAAAGCTCCCGGGAATACTCGGAATAGGTCGGGCCAAGGATCAGAGTATGCTTTGGCGCCCGGGCGTCGATCAGCAGGGAGATCAGCTCGCTGGATCCGTTCCCGGGGAGGATGAAGTCCGCAGGGATGCCGCAGTATGCGGACAGGACTTCCCGGAGAGACGTGTATTCTCTGTCCGGATAGGCAGACAGAACATCCAGGCGCGACGCAAGCGTTTGCTTTACGGAATCGGACAGTCCCAGAGGATTGACGTTTGCCCCGAAGTTGGTGACATCTTTTTTATCCAGATGATAGTATCCACAGATTTTTTCAATATCGCTTCCGTGAAAAACAGGTCTTGTATTCATGTGCTCCATTCCTTTCGTGTGAAAGCGTGATATATACAGTTTCCTGAAAGACAGTATAGCACGTTTCAAGAGAAAGGGGAGGGGAGAAATAAAACTTGTATTTCCTGTATGCTGGTGTTACACTTTTTTTAAGTTTCGCAGTTAATGCAGGGATGATCGGTTCTGTTTGGAGCACAGGGAATGTGGAAAAATGTAGAAAGAGAGGGTATTTTATGTACAGAGCATCAGAAAAACGATACGGTGAAATGAGTTATAACAGATGCGGCAGGAGCGGACTGAAGCTGCCCGCTGTGGCCCTCGGGCTGTGGCACAATTTTGGCGACACAGGTGTATACGAGAACATGCGGCAGATCTGTTTTACTGCATTTGACAACGGGATCACACATTTTGACCTTGCGAATAATTATGGTCCGGCGCCGGGGAGCGCGGAGAGGAACTTTGGCAGGATCTTGAAGGAGGACCTGGGACAGTACAGGGATGAGCTCATTATCAGCACAAAGGCAGGATATGAGATGTGGGACGGTCCTTACGGGGACTGGGGCAGCAGGAAGTATCTCCTTGCCAGCCTGGACCAGAGCCTGAAGAGGATGGGGCTGGAGTACGTGGATATTTTCTATCATCACAGGATGGACCCGGAGACACCCCTCGAAGAGACTATGGGAGCTCTGGCGCGGGCAGTGGCGTCCGGGAAGGCGCTGTATGCGGGCCTGTCCAATTATGACGGAGAGACTATGAAAAAGGCGGCTGCTATTCTGAATGAGATGCACTGTCCGTTTATCATTAACCAGAACCGCTATTCCATCTTTGACCGTACCATCGAGAAAAACGGTCTGAAAGATGCGGCTGCGGAGACCGGAAAAGGTATCATTGCGTTCAGTCCTCTGGCACAGGGACTGCTGACCAACCGTTATCTGGACGGGATCCCGGCTGACAGCAGGATACGGACAGACGGCCGCTTCCTCCACGCGGAGGCTCTGACCGGGGAACGCCTGCAGCAGATCCGGGATCTCAACGGGATCGCGGCGGGCAGGGGACAGACCCTTGCGGAGATGGCGCTGAGCTGGGTGTTAAAGGACGGAGGAGTGACAAGCGTTCTGATCGGCGCGTCAAAGCCGGAGCAGGTGCTGGATAATATCAAGGCGATCGAGAATACGCGGTTTACGGAAGAGGAATTAAAGAAGATCGACAGCGTGAGTATGCAGTTCGGCGGTACTGGGAAATAAGCGGCAGGAAAGCCGGGCGGAAAAGGGACAGGGAGCATGGAAGAGCGGGATACGCAGGTGAAAAAGGCAGCGGAGGATCAGCCATCAGGGACCAGAACATCGGTACGGAAGCCGGGGAAGAGGGATCTGACAGCCGGGAGCGTGACGTCTACCATGCTCCTTTTTGCTGTGCCTATGATACTGGGGAATGTGCTCCAGCAGTGCTATAACCTGGCGGATACATGGATCGTGGGGAAATTTGTCGGATCAGGAGCGCTCGCGGCAGTGGGGAGCGCCTATACGCTTATGACATTTCTGACTTCTATCCTCACGGGCATGTGCATGGGCGGCGGCGCACTGTTTTCTATCTGCTACGGCCGCAGGGACATCCGTAAGATGAAGGAATATATGGTGTCATCTTTTGCCCTGATCCTGGGGATCACCGCGCTTTTGACCGCACTGTCTTTCGTGTTCCTCCATCCTATACTAAGGCTGATGCAGATCCCTTCGGATGTGTATGATATGATGCATGACTATATGTGGATCATCCTGTTCGGGCTCCCGTTTATCTTTCTGTATAACTATTTCGCATTTCTCCTGCGCTCAGTGGGGGATTCCGCGACTCCTCTTGTGTTCCTGGGCGTCAGCACTGTGCTGAATATCGGACTCGACTATGTGTTTGTAGCTGTTTTTAACTGGAATGTGGAGGGCGCTGCAATCGCTACCGTGCTTGCCCAGATCGTATCGGGCATCGGCATTGCCGCTTACAGCTTTGCAAAAGAGACCGTGCTGCGCCTGAAGCGGGAGGAGCTGCGGGTAAACGGGGGGATCCTCGGAGAGATCTTTTCGTACTCCGCGGCGACAGGGATCCAGCAGTCAGTCATGAATTTCGGCATCCTTATGGTGCAGGGACTTGTGAACAGTTTCGGGACTGCTGTCATGGCCGCGTTTGCGGCGGGCGTAAAGATTGATACACTGGCGTATATGCCGGCGCAGGAATTTGGAAACGCTTATTCCATCTTTATCTCTCAGAATTACGGCGCCGGGAAAAAGGACAGGATCCGAAAAGGATCAAAAAGCGCGGTGATCGTTGTGCTGGCTTTCTGGCTGGCAGCGTCCGCGGCGGTATTCCTGCTTGCGCGGCAGCTTATGGGGATCTTTATCGCGCCGGAAGAGACAGAGATCATCCGCATTGGAGCCGGATATCTCCGCATCGAGGGGGCATGCTACTGCGGCATCGGGATCTTGTTCCTGCTCTATGGATATTTCCGCGCGGTGGAAAAACCGAAGGTTTCTCTGCTCCTGACAATCATATCGCTCGGGACGAGAGTCGTGTTGGCTTACGCTTTTGCTCCTGTCTTTGGTGTGGGAGCGATCTGGTGGGCGATCCCCATCGGATGGGCGCTGGCGGATGTGACAGGGGCGGTGCTTTTAAATCTGGATTTGCGGGGGAGCCGGACGATTGGATGAATGTCCGAAAACCGTTGGTTTGATGCAGGACGGTTTCGCGGTGGGCGGGGATATGGCTTGGGTTCCGGTTCCGTAATCTGGGAAAGACGTAAAAGGAATGGGACACGGCTAAGGACAATTTCAAAGCGGAAGATTCGCCTGCGGCTCAGGCTTCCGCTTTGAAATTAACGCCGCATCCCATTCCTTTAAGTCTTTCCGGCAGATTACTCCAAGTCACCGCCGCCATACCCCCGCCCGCCGCGAAAGGTGCATCAAATGGGAGCGGTTTTCTGCGCGCATCCGATCGGAAGGTCCCCGCAGTCAAATGCAGGATCTGGAAACGGGGGCGAGAGGGGAGCTTCGGCGGCGAAACAGAAATTTATCCAGGACGGCAGGTGACGCGGACTTCCGGGAAAGTTCCCTCCTCGCAGCGTTTTTTAAACGCTGCGTTTGTCGGGGACCTTCCGTCTTGAGCAGCACCAGAAAACAGCGAAGCGCTTTTTCGTAAACCCTTCAGCGCGGGGGTGCGGGTGTCTGAGGCGACTGCGGAATGGGCTTATAAAAACTTGAGATCCGGGGACATGCGTTGAGACAGGAAGAGGGATTGTCTGAGGCGAAGCTGAGTTGCCCTCTGCCTGTCCCTGTTCTTAGCATGTTCCCGGATCTCTTAGTTTTTATTGCCCATGAGCCCGGAGCCGAAGCCACCCGCACCCCCGCGCTGAATACGTATTCGATACATCCGCTTCACTGTTTTCGGACGCTTGACTCTACCGATGGCTCTCCCGCAAATCCAGATTTCTCAGATGTATAAGGGGAGAAGGATTTCTAAAATATCAGGACTGAAAAATGTACAAAATTGCTGTGGGTGGTTTGAGTAAAACTGCCCATAGTTTTTTGTGTTCCGGTATGTTATGATTAAGTCCACCTGATTCCCGGTCATGGGGATCAAATTATCTGTTTCAATTTCATTTTATTTCAAGGCTGGTTCAGCCGGTTATTCACAGGTATACGATGTAACCTGCAAAGGAAAGGAGTGAAGAGCAGGAGCTGTTTATTTGTTGTAAATCAAAAGCAAAAATACTATAATCAAAGGAGAAAAGCTTATGGAAGAAAAAACAAAACTGAATATGCAGATGTATGATGCCGAGAGCATCCTTGCTCCCCTGCAGAAGCTGAACCTGATGGATGATTTCCTGTTTGACGCTGCCACCGGGGATCTGGAAACATGCAGGATCATTATCGAGCTGTCACTGGGCATCAGGATCCGTAACATTGCCTGGAAAGAAGGACAGAAGGTGATACGCAATCTTCCGGGGAACCGGGGGATCCGGATGGATTTCTATGTGGAAGATGACCGCGGGCGTGTGTTTGATGTTGAAATGCAGAAGCGCAATGAAGGAAATATCCCAAAGCGTACGAGATTTTATCAGGCACTGATCGACGCGCCCATGCTGAAAAGCGGGGAGCGAGGCTTTGACAGCTTAAAGCCGGCGTATATTGTTGTGATCTGTGGGTTCGACCTTTATGGATATGGGCTGTACCGATACACATTTGACAACCGGTGCAAAGAGGTCCCGGATCTGGTCATGGGAGACGAATGCAGCAAGATCATCCTGAACACGAAGGGGGGAAATGAAGCCGGAGTGGACAGGGCGCTGATCGATTTTTTGCATTACGTGGAAAAGAGCAGCGAGGAGAGCGTGCCGGAAGGCTGTGATGAGCGTTTGAAACATCTGCATAAAAAGATTCACCAGATCAAAATGAGTGAAGAGATTGGAGTGAGCTATATGAAGATGGAAGAACGAGACAGGCTGATAAGAGATGAAGGTTTAAGGCGGGGAAGAGCGGAAGGAAGGGCAGAAGGCGAGGCACGGCTGGTCGGTATTATCCGAAAAAAGGCTTCAAAGAGCATGACAGCCGCTGATATCGCGGACTGTCTGGAGACAGGGTGTGAAGAGGTGGAGAGAACAATAGAGCTGCTCGGAGCGCATCCTGACTGGACGGATCTTCAGGTCGCGGAAGAACTGCTCAGACTGGAAACTCCATCAGAGGGACAGGAGTAGCTTAACAGCCGATATAGAGAACGTAACTTAAGAAGGAAAGAGAAGGTGGCATTATATGTACATAGCGGATCTGCATATCCACTCCCGGTATTCCCGGGCGACCAGCAGGGAATGTACCCCGGAGTATCTGGATCTCTGGGCAAGGAGAAAAGGCATCCATATCGTGGGGACAGGAGATTTCACACACCCGGCATGGCGGGAGGAACTGGCAGAAAAGTTCGTGCCAGCGGAGGACGGACTGTATATGCTGAGGGATGAGTACCGGATCAAAGACGGCAGTGTGCGGGGAGAGATGGTTCCCCGCTTTGTCATTACCGGAGAGATCAGTTCCATATATAAGAAAAACGGGAAGGTGAGGAAGGTCCACAGTGTGATCATCCTGCCTGGGCTTGAGGAGGCAGAGCGGATCTCAAATAAGCTGGAACAGATCGGAAATATCCATTCCGACGGGCGTCCGATCCTGGGGCTGGACTGCCATGACCTGCTGGAGATCACTCTGGAGCTATGCCCTTCATCGGTGTATGTGCCTGCGCATATCTGGACGCCTCATTTTTCCATGTTCGGCGCGTTTTCCGGGTTTGATACGGTGGAAGAGTGTTTTGAGGATCTGACCCCGCATATCCATGCCGTGGAGACAGGGCTTTCTTCGGATCCGCCTATGAACTGGCGCGTCTCCGCCCTGGACCGGTTCCAGCTCGTGTCGAATTCGGACGCCCATTCTCCGGCGAAGCTGGGGAGAGAGGCAAATCTGCTGGATATCCCTATGTCCTACGAAGGGCTTGTGCAGGCGATACAGACAGGAGAGGGGCTGTACGGTACCATCGAGTTTTTTCCGGAGGAAGGAAAATACCATACGGATGGGCACCGAAAGTGCAACCTCTGTCTGGCTCCTTCTGACACTGTGAAATATAATGGGATCTGTCCGATGTGCGGCCGCAAGATCACCATCGGTGTATCCCACCGGGTGGAGGAGCTTGCGGACCGCCCGGAAGGATATGTGCGGGAAGGGGCAAAGGCTTTTGAGAGCCTTGTGCCGCTCCCGGAAGTGATCGCCGCTTCTATGGGATGCTCGGCGGCGAGTAAAAAAGCGGGAAAAGAGTATGCGTATATGCTCTCAGGGCTGGGATCAGAGTTTGAGATATTGAGGACACTCCCCATCGAGGATATCCGGCAGGTGTCCGGCACCAGAATCGCGGAAGGGATCCAGCGGCTCAGGGATGGGAAAGTAGAGCGCATTCCCGGATTTGACGGCGAGTATGGCGTGATCCGCCTGTTCAGCGCGGATGAACTGGAAAATACAGAAGGACAGATGAGCTTCTTTGATATGATCGGTGCGGCAGCCGCCGGTGCAGAGAAAGACGGCAGCGCGGATAAGACTGTCGGTGCGGAGAAAGACGATAGTTCGGATAAAGCCGGAGGGGAGGATAAGGCCGGAGGGGAAAGCGCTGCTGAAGAGAAAGTGATCGATCGCAGGGACCGCCGTGTGCGGACTGCGGCCCTGAATCCGGAGCAGCTCCGGGCGGTCACGTCAGGGGCTGCGCGGATCGCTGTCAAGGCAGGACCGGGCACGGGGAAGACAAAGACTCTTGTATCCCGCCTGAAATATCTTCTTGAAACCCGCAGGGTGTGCCCGTCTGAGATCACAGCAGTCACATTTACCAATCAGGCGGCGGCTGAGATGCGGGAAAGGGTAGTCAGAGAGACCGGGAAAAGATCAGCGGGCAGGAGGATGACGATCGGCACCTTCCACGCGGTCTGCCTGGATTTCCTGAAAGCGCAGAGCAGAGAATTCTTCCTGGCAGGAGAGGCAGAGCTCCGGGAGCTGGCGGAACAGGCATTGGGCGAGTGCGGGCAGACGATGAGCGCAAAGGAATTCCTTGAGCAGGTGTCGCGGCAGAAATCGGGGATCGCGGACGCACAGACAGGACAGGCATATGACCGCTATGAGCAGTTAAAAGCAGAGAAAAAACTGTACGATTTTGACGATCTTCTCCTCTGCACCGCTGATCTGATCGAGGGCGGGAAGGTACAGCCCGGGTGGGAGAAGAGCTTCCGGTATCTTCTTGTGGATGAATTCCAGGACATCAACCCGATCCAGCGCCGTCTGATCAAGATCTGGCACAGTTTCGGACAGGAGCTCTTTGTGATCGGGGATCCGGACCAGTCAATCTATGGTTTCCGTGGGGCGGACGCGGAGTGCTTTGAAAAACTGGCAGAGGATTATCCGGACCTTGAAGTGATCGGTCTGAAGGAGAATTACCGCTCCGCGCCGCAGATCCTGACAGCGGCGGAGACAGTTATGGGCAGGAGGGAAAGTCTGCACGCCAACTGCCCGGACAATGTGCCTGTGCGTGTGGTGCAGGCGGCAAGCCCCCTGGCGGAAGATATTTTTATCGCAAAGGAGATCGGGCGCATGGCAGGCGGCGTCGGAATGCTGGAGGCCCACAGAGAAGCATGGGAAAACGGAGACCGGAAGGTCAGAGGCTTCGGGGATATCGCTGTCCTGTACCGGACGAACCACCAGGCGCATCTCCTGGAAAAATGCCTGAAAAAAGAGGGGATCCCCTATGTCGTGGCAGGGAGGGAAGAGTTTCTCCAGGCAGATTCCGTTCAGGGGAGCATCTGCTTTTTCCGGTATGTACAGGATGAAGGGAATCTGGCGGCAGCGCAGGAGTGCGCCAGGCTGATCTGGAAGCTCCCGTGGAATACTATGACGGAGGAACTGATCAGGAATACAGCGGAAAAACTGAGGCCATACTGGAATAAGAAAAAGCCGCAGAAATTCCTGGAAGTATGGACTTCTGAGATGGGACTGGAAGAAGATCAGGCGATGGCGCAGCTTGCGGGAATGTCCTGTCGGACAGATGCGTCAAATGGGAACATGCCGCGGAGCGGAAAGCGGAAGAGGATTTCCGCCAGATGAGCCTCTTTGAACTATGACCTCTTCGAACTATGACATTGACATTCTTCCCGTGATACCTTAGATTATAGTGAGACGAAAATATAGTAAGATGAAAATACAGTAAGATGAGAATACTGTGAATAAAAATACCGGGAAAGCCAGACAGAAGGGGATGTCCCGAAAAGGAGACCAGCAGATATGAGATTAGGAGAAAAACAGGTGCTCACCGTGGTCAGGACCGTAGACTTCGGCGTGTACCTCGGAAGTGATGAAGAGAGGGTGCTGCTCCCGAAAAAGCAGGTGCCGGAGGGGATCGAAGTGGGAGACCCGGTGGAAGTGTTCCTCTACAAAGATTCCTCAGACCGCATGATCGCCACGACAAAGGAACCGAAGATCACCCTGGGAGAACTGGCAGTGCTTGAAGTAGCTGACGTGGGACGCGTCGGAGCATTTCTGGACTGGGGACTGGAGAAGGATCTTCTCCTCCCATTTAAAGAGCA
Source organism: uncultured Mediterraneibacter sp. (assembly GCA_944376695.1). GTDB lineage: Bacteria > Bacillota > Clostridia > Lachnospirales > Lachnospiraceae > Mediterraneibacter. Next base: position 9,166 of record CALWDM010000033.1, read on the forward strand.
GACGGTAAAAGTGGAAAAAGGGGACCGCTGCCTTGTCAGCCTCTATGTGGACAAGAGCGGGAGGCTGTGCGCGACGATGAAAGTGTACCCCCTGCTGCGGACCGATTCTCCGTATAAAAAGAATGACATGGTCAGAGGGACAGTGTACAGCATCAGCCGGGAGTTTGGCGTGTTTGTCGCGGTGGATGACCGGTATTCTGCGCTGATTCCCCGGCGGGAAGTCTATGGCAGAATGTATGTCGGACAGCAGGTGGATGCGCGGGTGACCGGGGTGAAGGCAGATGGAAAGCTGGATCTGAGCGTAAGAGGCAGTATCCCGGCGCAGATGGACGAGGATGCGCGGGTGATCATGGAACGCATAAATAAGAACGGCGGCTTCCTTCCGTTTACAGATAAGGCGGATCCCGAGCGCATAAAAACAGAGTTTGACATGAGCAAAGCCGCGTTTAAGCGCGCGGTGGGGAGACTGTTAAAACAGGGCAGAATCGCTATAGATGAAAATCAGGGAAAAATCTTGCAATCCAGATGAAATGGGTTATAATAGGCATAGGAGCGGGGAGGGCAGAGAACAGTGTTTTACTCTCCCTGACGGATATTGATCACTGTAAAAGAGCAGAAAGGAGAATATAAAATGAAGGTTCAGAATATTACAGATATAGAAGGTTTTTTCAAAGTCATTGATTCCTGTAAGGGCAAGGTAGAGCTGGTGACAGGAGAGGGAGACAGACTGAATCTGAAGTCAAAACTGTCCCAGTATGTTTCTATGGCAAATATTTTTTCAAACGGCGAGATCCCGGAACTGGAGATCATTGCTTATGAGAAGGAAGACACAGACAGGCTGATCCAGTATATGATGGAGGGCGCTGAGTAAGCGCCAGGAGGGAGCAGGCTCCTGCCGGAATGACAGAGCAAAATTACAAGGGCAGTTTCCGAAAAGGGAGCCGCCCTTTTCATTTAATCGAGGTAAGAGATGAGTTTTGTACATTTGCACGTCCATACAGAATACAGTCTTCTGGATGGCTCGAATAAGATAAAAGAATATGTATCCAGAGTGAAAGAACTCGGGATGGACAGCGCCGCGATCACAGACCACGGAGTGATGTTCGGCGTGATCGATTTTTACCGGGAAGCGCGCCGGCAGGGTATCAATCCGATCCTGGGATGCGAGGTCTATGTGGCGCCGAATTCCCGGTTTGACCGTGAAGTGACCGGCGGGGACGACAGATACTATCATCTGGTACTCCTGGCTGAAAATAATAAAGGCTATGCGAATCTCATGAAAATCGTATCAAAAGGTTTTGTGGAGGGATACTATTACAAGCCCCGCGTGGACAAATCGCTTTTGGGGGAATACCATGAGGGCATTATCGCGCTGAGCGCCTGCCTGGGAGGAGAAGTGCAGCGTTATCTCGTGAAGGGGCTTTATGACGAGGCGAAAAAAACGGCGCTGGAATACAGGGATATTTTCGGGGAGGAGAATTATTTTCTTGAACTGCAGGATCACGGGATACCAAACCAGGCGCTGGTGAACCAGCAGCTTTTAAAGATGTCCCAGGAGACGGGAATCGGGCTGGTGGCGACCAATGATGTCCACTATACGTATGCGGAAGACGCGAAGCCTCACGATATCCTGCTCTGCATACAGACAGGGAAAAAGCTCTCTGATGAGAACAGGATGCGGTATGAGGGCGGGCAGTATTATGTGAAATCTCCCGAAGAGATGGAAAAGCTCTTCCCGTATGCGCTCCAGGCGCTGGACAATACCCAGAGGATCGCGGACCGGTGCCATGTGGAGATCGAGTTTGGTGTCACGAAGCTGCCAAAATATGATGTGCCGGACGGACTGACTTCCTGGGAATACCTTCAGAAGCTCTGCTATGAAGGTCTTGAGGAACGCTACGGAACCCCGTCCCGGGAGCTGAAGGACAGGCTGGCGTCTGAGCTGGATACGATCCGGAACATGGGATATGTAGATTACTTTCTCATTGTGTGGGACTTTATCAAATACGCAAAGGATCACGGCATTGCAGTAGGACCAGGGCGGGGTTCAGCGGCGGGGAGCATCGTCTCCTACTGCCTGGGCATCACCACCATAGATCCGATCCGCTACCAGCTTCTGTTCGAGCGCTTCCTGAACCCGGAGCGTGTGTCCATGCCGGATATCGACGTAGATTTCTGCTTTGAGCGCAGGCAGGAAGTGATCGATTACGTTGTGCGCAAGTATGGCAAGGACAGAGTCGTACAGATCGTTACGTTCGGAACGCTTGCCGCCCGGGGCGTCATACGCGATGTCGGGAGGGTGATGGATCTTCCGTATGCGTTCGTGGACAGTATCGCGAAAATGATCCCCCAGGAACTGAATATCACGATCAACAGGGCGCTGAAGGAGAATCCGGAGCTGAGGCGGACTTATGAAAATGATGAGCAGGTGAAGACCCTCATTGATATGGCGAAGCGCCTGGAAGGGCTTCCGCGGCACAGTTCCATGCACGCGGCGGGCGTGGTCATCAGCCAGAAATCCGTGGACGAATACGTGCCCCTCTCCCGGGCTGCGGACGGTACGATCACCACGCAGTTTACCATGACGACGCTGGAGGAACTGGGGCTTTTGAAGATGGATTTCCTGGGACTGCGGACTCTGACTGTGATCCAGAACGCGGTGCAGATGGCGAGAAAGAAAGACCCGTCCATTGACATGGAAAAGATCGATTACAATGACGCAAAGGTACTGGATTATATCGGGACAGGGAGGACGGACGGGATCTTCCAGCTTGAGAGCGCGGGGATGAAGAGCTTTATGAAGGAGCTCAAACCCCACAGCCTGGAGGACATCATTGCCGGTATTTCTCTGTACCGTCCGGGCCCCATGGATTTTATTCCACAGTACATCAGGGGAAAGAATGACGCGTCGTCCATCACCTACGACTGCCCGCAGCTGGAATCGATCCTGGAGCCGACCTACGGTTGTATCGTGTACCAGGAGCAGGTCATGCAGATCGTGCGCGATCTGGCAGGGTACACACTGGGGAGAAGCGATCTCCTGCGCCGCGCCATGTCCAAGAAAAAAGGCGACGTCATGCGGAAGGAGCGCCAGATCTTTGTCTATGGGGATGAGGAAACGAATGTGCCGGGCTGTGTAAAGAACGGGATCGATGAGAAGACCGCGAACAAGATCTATGATGAGATGATCGATTTCGCGAAATATGCCTTTAATAAATCCCATGCTGCGGCATATGCGGTCGTGGCATATCAGACCGCGTGGCTGAAATATTATTATCCTGTGGAGTTTATGGCAGCGCTCATGACGTCTGTGATCGATAACCCTTCGAAAGTGGCAGAGTATATTTACAGCTGCCGGCAGATGGGGATCCGGATCCTGCCTCCGGATATCAATAAGGGGGAAGCGGACTTTTCCGTTGACGGAGGAAATATCCGTTACGGCCTTGCAGCGATCAAGAGCGTCGGCCGCCCGGTCGTGCAGGCAGTGATCGGGGAGCGGGAGGCATTCGGTCCTTTTAAGAACCTGGAGGACTTTATTACCCGGATGTCGTCAAAGGAGGTTCTAAATAAAAGAGCGATCGAGAACTTTATCAAAGCCGGAGCTCTGGATACACTGGGCGGGACGAGAAAACAGTTCATGAGCATCTACGTGCAGATCGTGGATCATGTGAATCAGGAGAAAAAATATTCCATGTCAGGTCAGATGAGCCTTTTTGATCTGGTGGGAGAGGAAGAGAAAGCAGACTTCCAGATCCGTATGCCGGAGGTGGGAGAGTATGCGAAGGATAATCTGCTGGCATTTGAGAAAGAGGTGCTCGGGATCTACATCAGCGGCCACCCTCTGGAACAGTACGAAGATAAATGGAGAAAAGTGATCTCTGCCACCACTCTGGATTTTCAGCCGGATGAAGAGACAGGAAGGACGAAGGTGCGGGACGGCGCAAAGGAGATCATCGGCGGGATGATCACGGATAAGACAGTGAAACATACAAGGGCGAACCAGATGATGGCATTCGTCACAGTGGAGGATTTGCTGGGTACAGTGGAGGTCGTTGTTTTTCCGAAAAATTACGAAAGCAACCGGGAATTCCTTGAGGTGGACAGCAGGGTATTTATCTGCGGAAGGGTGTCCGAGGAGGACGAGAAGGCCAGCAAGCTGATCTGTGAGAAAGTGATCCCCTTTGAGAAGACAAAACGGGAACTGTGGCTCCAGTTTCCGGATAAGGATGCGTATCTCGACGAAGAGCAGATCGTGTACGGTTATCTGGCAGATTCTGAGGGCGATGATGAAGTGGTGATCTATTGTGCGAAGGAACGGGCGGTCAAGCGGCTGCCCCGAAACAGGAATATCCGTATCGACGACCGTGTTTTGAGCCGGCTGATGAACCATTATGGAGAGAACCGCGTAAAAGTGGTGGAAAAAGTTATTGAAAACCAGATTTAAATAGGGTAGAATAATTTAGAAATTGTTAAAAAATTTACGAATTTTGGGTCTGGCAGTTATCTGACTTTGACTTTTAAGGAAAGGTGGAAAAAATCATGGCAGAGAACAGTATGATGGACAAAGAAAAATATTTAGATGAGATCGAAGACAGCATCCGCACGATCGGCGTCCTGACCAGCGGCGGAGACGCTCCGGGAATGAACGCGGCAATCCGCGCCGTTGTGAGAAGAGCGCTGTCAAGGGGGCTGAAAGTACGCGGCATCCGCAGAGGATATCACGGACTTCTCAAAGAAGAGATCATCGATCTTTCCGCACGGGACGTATCGGATACGATACAGCGCGGAGGAACGATCCTCCAGACTGCGCGCTGCAAATCGATGAGAACAGAAGAGGGGCAGCAGAAAGCGGCCGCAATCTGTAAGAAATATGGGATCGACGGCCTTGTGGTCATCGGCGGCGACGGATCGTTCGCAGGCGCCCAGAAGCTGGCAAATCTGGGAGTAAATACGATCGGCGTGCCGGGTACGATCGACCTGGATATCGCATGTACGGATTATACGATCGGATTTGACACCGCGGTCAATACCGCGATGGAAGCGATCGATAAGGTGCGTGATACCTCTACATCACATGAGAGATGCAGTATCATCGAGGTTATGGGACGTGACGCGGGATACCTGGCGCTGTGGTGCGGTATCGCCAACGGCGCTGAGCGCATTCTTATGCCGGAGGAGCATGATTTCGACGAGCAGGAACTGATTGAAGACATCCTGGAGAACAAGAAGCGCGGCAAAAAGAACTATATCATCATCAATGCCGAGGGGATCGGCGATTCTATTAATATGGCGAAGCGAATTGAGGAAGCGACAGGAATCGAGACGAGAGCAACGATCCTGGGGCACATGCAGCGCGGCGGAAGCCCGACGTGTAAGGACAGGGTGTACGCTTCTATCATGGGAGCAATGTCCGTGGATCTTCTCTGCCAGGGAAAGACAAACCGTGTAGTCGGATACAAGAACGGACAGTATGTGGACTATGATATTGAGGAAGCGCTTGCGATGAAGAAGACGATCTCAGATTATCAGTATAATATCGCGAAATCACTTGCAATTTAATCAGAGCAGGGTCAGGAGAGATCAGGACGTGAATATGGAGAACAGGAAGACAGCGCCGGTGGGTGTGTTTGATTCCGGAGTAGGGGGGCTGACGGTGGCGAGAGAGATCGCCCGTCAGCTCCCTGACGAAAATATCATATATTTTGGCGATACTGCGCGCGTGCCGTACGGAAGTAAATCCCAGAATACGATCATCCGCTTTTCGGAGCAGATCATCCGATTCCTTCGGACAAAAGAAGTCAAGGCGATCGTGATCGCGTGTAATACGGCGAGCGCCCTTGCGCTGGACGCGGTGAGGGATGAATATGATATTCCAATCCTGGGCGTGGTGATCCCTGGCGCGAGGGCGGCTGTGGAGGCGACCAGAAGCAAAAAGGTGGGGGTCGTCGGGACAGACGCTACGGTGCAGAGCGGGATGTATACAAAAGTGATCCATAAGATGGACCCGGACGTCACAGTCATTGAGAAAGCCTGCCCTCTTTTTGTGCCTCTGGTGGAAGAGGGATTTAAAGAACATACCGTGACGCAGGAGATCATAGAATATTACCTGGAATCCATGCGCAGCACGGATATTGACGCAATGATACTCGGGTGCACGCACTATCCGCTCCTGCGCTCCAGGATCCGTGATTACATGGGCGAAGGGATACAGATCGTCAACCCGGCGTATGAGACGGCCATGGATCTGAAAAAGCTGCTGCATGAGATGGATATGGAAAATGACGGCTCAGATGCGCGGCACAGCAGGTATTCATTCTATGTGAGCGACGCCGCGGAGAAATTCCGCAGATTTGCGAACACAGTCATGCCCTTCGACGTGCCGACCACAAACGTGGTAAATATTGAGGAGTATTGATTTATGACAAAAGATGTACTGATCAGTATTTCGGGAAAACATATTGATATCCTGAGTGGCCCCGCAGAGGAGTATGAGACCGGGGAGGACTCCATTGAAGTCATTGCCCCGGCTGATTATTACTGCCGGAACGGCAAACATTATATTATCTACGACGAAGTTTTTGAAGGAATGACTGGAACCGTTAAGAACAAGATCAAGATCACAGGCACAGACATGGTGGAGATCATGAAGAGCGGTCTGACCAGTTCACACATGATTTTTGAAAAAAACAAAAAAAACCTGACCTATTATAAGACTCCGTACGGGCAGATGCTCATCGGAGTCAATACAAAGAAAATGGAGATCAGCGTGGAAGACGAAAAGATCGGCGTCCTGGTCGACTATGAACTGGACATCAACCACGAACCCCTCGCTGACTGCAAGATCAAAATGAGCATCATACCTAAAGAGAGTGCGGAGTGGATAAAAGGTGAGTCCCCGGAGTATGTATCATAACGCGGGACCCGCTTCGCTCTGCCTCAAAGATTGTGTAGATGTAACAGAGAAGAGAGATGTTCGTCCATTGGGACTCCATCTCTCTTCTCTTAACATCTAAGACCAATGCTTTTCGGAACGCTCCACGGGATGTCCCGCTTTTATGATACATACTCCGCGGACTCACCTTATCCCGCTCCAGAAGAAAAAGCAGCCTCCCGCAGGGGCTGCCTTTTTCGCATACTTCACGCCCCAGGCGAGCATCTTTGATGCAATGCCGGAAATCCGCTCCTCCTTCCGTCTTAGAAAAAACAAGTTCCCGGACTGCATATCATAAAAGCAGGACATCCCGTGGAGCGTTCCGAAAAGCATTTGTTCCGGATGTTAGCCGGAGGCAAATGGAGCCCCACTGGGCGAACATTTGACTCCGGCGTTACATCCGTTCAAATCTTTGAGGCAGAGCGGAGCGGGTCCTGCGTTATGATATCCAGTCCGGGAACGGACCTTATACTAAAACCATCAGGGGAGCGATTTACCGCTTAAAGAACCCTTTCTTTTTCTGCGGCGGTTCTATGGATCCTCCTCTGACGCTTTTAATCTCTGTTATGTAGAGACCGCTGACAACAGCCTTGATTTCTTTCCTGACCGGTATGACCTGGAATACCTTGTCCTCGCACATGAGCGTCATGATCCTGGGACCGATCTTAGCCTTCACTACAGGAATTTTCGTATGTCTTAAATACTTGGGGGTATTCTCAACGACAGCAGCGGGCAGCCCCGCTTCTTTTAGTTTCATCTTCTTTTTATCAATGATAAGCATGCTGATGACCTGAGCGGCCTCTTCCATCTGCTCTCTCTGAGCCGCCTGCTTTTTTTCTGCCTTCCTGCCAAAGATATACAGAGCGATGCAGGCTGCGATCACCAGTACAAGAATAACGATCAGTACGATGGTTAATGGACTCACGTTATAATCCTCCTAAATCATAGATTTCCGCTTTTGCGCAACTAGTATTGTAACATCCTTTCAGGGCAAGTGCAAGCAAATCAACATATTTGCGCCATATTTGGGGAGTACTTTCGGCATATTTTGGGGTTTACTTTTTAATGGGGGAACAGGTATACTGTTAAAGTAGCGTTTCTGTGCAGGAGAGTGACCCGGTACAGAAAGCCGCAGCCTTTTCCGGCATTAGAAATGACCGGCGAAAGGAAATGGAAAAGGAGCTTTATTATGGCGGAAATGATTTGGAATGGAGCGGTGGCGGTCTATGATTTTATCATGGACAATATCGTTATCATTAACATTCTCTTCGCTCTGGTTATCGTCTTTTTCCAGAGAAGGTCCCCGCAGACTGTCTGGACATGGCTGCTTCTGCTGTATTTTATACCGGTCCTGGGCTTTATACTGTATCTGGTTATTGGACAGGATTTTCACAAGAGCAGGATGTTTAAGGCCAAAGAGATCGAAGGCGAACTGAAGTATGCTGTGCGGAGACAGGAGGAAACGATCTATCACAAGAAGCTCAGGCTGGCAAACCCGGAGATGGCGAGGTTTAAGGATCTGATCCTCTATAATCTGGAAGCGGGAGAGTCCGTTCTGACGGATAACAATGATATCAGGATTTATATAGACGGCAAAGCAAAATTCCGCGCCCTTATAGAAGAGATGAAACAGGCGAAGAGATATATTCATCTTCAGTACTATATTATCCGCAACGACGAGCTGTGGCAGGAGATTGAGAAGGTTCTGATCCGGAAAGTGCGCGAGGGTGTAGAGGTGCGGGTACTTTTTGACAGCATGGGATGCCGCACAATGAAGAACCGGGACTGGGAGCGGCTGGAGAGAGAAGGAATTGAGGCGGCGGAGTTTTTCCCCGCGCTTTTGGGAAAACTTCAGCTCCGGGTCAACTACAGGAACCACAGAAAAATCGTAGTCATCGACGGAAGGATCGGATTTGTCGGCGGATTTAATGTGGGAAGGGAGTATCTCGGCAGAGACAAAAAGTTTGGTTACTGGAGGGATACCCATCTCTGTATTGAAGGCGCGGCTGTCACGTCGCTTGCAGTGCGGTTTGTACTTGACTGGAATTATGCGTCCAGGGAAAACCTGTTCCTGGAGGACAGGCTGTTTGAGATCCCGGACTATGTCCGCAGGGGGCGCGATCCGGTGCAGATCATATCCAGCGGTCCTGACTCTCAGACGAAGACGATCCATGACAATTATTTAAGGCTGATCCACAGCGCGAAAGACCATGTGTATATCCAGACACCTTATTTCATCCCGGACGAGTCTATACTGGATGCTCTGAAGATCGCCAGCAGATCCGGGGTGGATGTGCGCATTATGGTGCCCTGCAAGCCGGATCATCCGTTTGTCTACTGGGCGACATACTCTTACATAGGAGATATGGTCGCGGCAGGGGCAAAGTGCTACGTATATAATAATGGGTTCCTGCATGCGAAAACACTGAGTGTGGACGGGATGGTGGCGTGCGTGGGGACCGCGAATATGGATATCCGCAGTTTTGGGCTGAACTTTGAAGTCAACGCTGTTATTTACAGTGAGCGGACTGTACAGCGCCTGGAACGGGCGTTTGAAAACGATATGACACAGTGTACTCATGTGACAAGAAAGGTCTATGACGACAGAGGTCTGATTATCAGAGGGAAAGAACAGTTTTCCAGGCTTCTGTCTCCGCTTCTGTGAGAGGAGATGCGGAAAATACCATGATTAAATTATAAAAGGAGAAAAAGAAATGAAAAAAAAGATCATCACAATTGTACTTACCGCAGCTTTGGCAGGCATGCTTCCGGGATGCGGCAGCAGAGAGCTGTCCAACGAATATGTGACAGTGACCCAGTATAAAGGGCTGGAGGTGCCGCGGGTGGAAAAGACGGAGGTGACCGACGACCAGGTGGAGCAGGCTGTTCAGACAAGCCTTCAGGGTACAGCGGAAAAAGTACCTGTCACAGACCGGGCGGCAGAGATGGGCGACTGGGTCAATATTGATTTTACAGGATATCTGGACGGAGTGGCATTTGACGGAGGGACTGCTCAGGCGCAGGAGCTTCAGCTTGGCGCCGGCGGTTACATCGGCGCTTCGGGAGACTATGCGGGATTTGAAGATCAGATCGCAGGCCGCCAGGCCGGAGAAGAGTTTGATATTACGGTGCAGTTTCCGGAGGATTATTATACCCCGGACATGGCGGGCAAGGTAGCAGATTTCCATATCGTTCTGAATGAGATATACACAGAGAATATACCGGAGCTTACAGATGAGTGGGTGAAAGCGAATATTGAGGGCTCAGAGACAGTAGAACAGTATCGGGCTGACCTGAAAAAGCAGTTGGAGGAGCAGGCGGAGCAGACTGTGCAGTCACAGTTGAAAAGCGCTGTGCAGACAGCCCTTCTGGATAAGATCGAAGTAGAAAAATATCCGGAAGATACTGTCAGTGAGCAGGTACAGCAGATGGAAGATTACTATACACAGATGGCGTCCATGTACGGCATCGATCTGCCGGAGTTTATTGAGACCTATCTCCAGATGACAGAAGAGGACTTCCATGCTGAGATCAAAGAATCAGCACAGCAGGCAGCGGCTTTTGGCGAGGCCGTCAGACTCATCGCGGAAAAACAGAAGCTGGCGCCTTCTGACAGCGAATATGAGGAGAAGATCAAAGAGTATGCAGAGCAGGCAGGGACAGACGTAGATGCCTATAAGGAGCAGGTGGGAGAAGAAGCGCTCAGAGACGCCATTCTGTCAGAGATAGTGACAGACTATCTTGTGGAGGAATGTGTCCAGGTAGAGGAGTCGGATACAGCTGAATAGTCCCGGGAGGAATGTCCAGACAGGCGAAAAAGAAACCAGAAAGAAAAGGAGGAGAATGGAATGAAGCTGGAAAATCACAGACTCTGTGTGGAGATCGCAGAGCAGGGAGCAGAAGTGACAGGAATCTATGACAAAAAGAAGGATACAGAGCTTCTGTGGAACGGAGACCCCGCATACTGGAAGAGGCATTCCCCGATCCTGTTCCCGAATGTGGGGAAGACGTACCGCAATACGGTGCTCATCAACGGGACACAGTACCCGACGTCGCAGCATGGCTTTGCCAGAGACAACAGATTTAAATGTATCAGAGATACGGCGGACGCAGCTTCTTTTCTGTTCTCCTCCACAGAAGAGACAAAAGAGGTGTACCCCTTTGATTTTGATCTGACAGTCACATACAGGCTCGAAGGGGGCAGCCTTGCCGTAAAATGGGAGGTCCAGAACACAGGAGAAGGGGAAATGTGCTTTACCATCGGCGGACATCCGGCGTTTTGCTTCGCGGATGCGGCAGAAAAGAAAAAGGACTACATGCTGAAATTTCCGGGAAAAACATCTCTGGACTATATCCTGATCGATCTGGCGGAACTGGCGGCGGATACGGAGAAGGTGTACAGGCTGGATCTGGAGGATGAGTGCTGTCCGTTGTCTGAGGAAATGTTTGAAAATGACGCTCTGATCTTTGACCATGGTCAGATCAGTGAGGTGTGGCTCTGCCATAAGGACGGCACGCCGCGGGTGGGAATGAAGTGCGAAGGATTTCCTAATTTTGGAATCTGGTCGGTAAAGAACGCGCCCTTTGTGTGCCTGGAGCCCTGGATGGGAAGATGCGATGATATCGGATTTGACAGGGAACTCTCCGAGAAACCGAATGTCAATAAAGTGCCGGCGGGCGGCAGGTTTGAGCAGAGCTATGTGATCATGGCGGGCTGACCGCGGCGGGACAGAAGTGTGCCGGACAGGAAAAATGCCGTGAAACAGGCCGCGGCATAATAGAAGAAATTGCTGACAGCATATGAAATTGCAATAAAAATTAAGACATAAGAAAATTCAGTGAGCCGGGCGGGTTATCTGTCCCTTTTTCCAAAAGGGAGACCAGCCCGGCTATTGTATTCTCTATTTCTTCTCTGGAAGACGGGATCAGAGTGTTGTCCATCTTCACCGTCAGTACGATCAGTACAATCTCTGCGAGAGCATCCGGATTGTCAAAGGAAATCTCGCCCTTATCGATTCCCTGTTTTATGATCTCGGCCAGCACCGGCTTAAGCTCTGTGATCAGGTGGTTCAGGTATTTCCGGTGAAGAAAGGATTCTTCCTGCGCCCCGGCTCCTCTTCCTTCCCGGGATCTTGAATATTCAGAAGAAGAATTCCGGCAGGCCTGGAAGATCATCGCCATTCTGGTAAACGGCGGAATTTCTGTCCTGGAGGAAAGCTTTTTCGCGGTGGTAAGCGGCTTTTCATAATTTCGTTCCACCAGAGCGTCCAGGATCGCATCCTTGGACGGGAAGTAGTAATAAATGCTGCCTTTCCCGATCCCGGCGGCCTGCGCGATCTCGCTGACGGAGATCGTCTGGAGGTTTCTGCTCTTCAGAAGTTTCTGCAGGGAGTCAAGTATAAGTTCGTATTTTTGAGATCGTGCTGCCATGATTACCGCCTCTTTTATATCCTGTAACAGTGTCCGTGTATCTGATGATATTTACACTTCAGTATAGCATATCAGTACAAAAAGGGCTACTGATCAAAACGCACAAAAAATTGTCTGGAAGCGAGGTTTAATTTGATGATAGCGCAAATTGACCATTGGTCGGAAAGGTGATAATCTAACGGAAGAAAAGATATGACCGACGGTCGAAAAATGGAAAACCGTGGTCGAAAAGGAGGAAATCATGACCTATGCAGATATGTTTTCAAAAGTGAAAGGGATGCTCATTGGCGCGGATGTGAGCGATATCCACGAGCATCTGGCTTATCAGTTCAACATCACAGGCGAGGCGGAAGGGATCTTTTACGCGGAGGTAAAGGACGGACAGCTCTTTGTGGAGCCGTATGAATATTTTGACCGCGACGCCATGTTCACATGTTCGGCGGAGACGCTGTTCAAGATCGCGGAAGGAAAGACAGACCCCATCCTGGCGGTGACGCTCGGGAAGCTGAAAGTAGAAGGGAATATTGACAAAGCGCTCAGGCTGAAAGACCTGATCAACAGCAGGAAAAAAGCGGCAGAATAAGCAGGCGCAGCATCGGTCAGAGAATGCCGGCGGCAGCAGCCGGGCACAGACAGCGCAGGCGCAGACAGAGCGCAGGTATAGTACAGATAGAGCACAGAGATAGTGCAGAAAGTTTGGACATGACAGGAAGGGAGATTCCAGAAAATGAGCAGGATATTAAAGACAGCGGCCGCGCTTCTCGGAGCGGCGGCAGCAGCGGAGGCGGCTGGCAGCGCCTACCTCTACAGGAGGACCATGATCCGCTATAACGCGAAGACGGAACGCACGATGAAGATGTCCGGCGTGGACTGGGAGAAATACATACCCATGATGAAAGAGCGCAGGGAATGGATGATGCAGCAGCCCCATGAGGATGTGTGGATCACGTCCCATGACGGCCTGAAGCTTCACGGTACCTATTTCAAAGGCGATGAAGGGAACAAGGCAGTGATCTGTTTCCACGGGTATACGAGCGAGGGGCTGAACGACTATGGCAGCCTTTCCCATTACTATCTGAAGCACGGGTTCCGGATGCTGCTCATCGACCTGAGAGCCCACGGGAAGAGCGAGGGCGAGCACATCGGCTTCGGCAATATGGACAGGCTCGACGGGATGCGCTGGGTGAAATGGATGGTAGAGAAGATGGGAGATGATGCCCAGATCCTGCTCCACGGGAACTCTATGGGGAGCGCGACGGTCTGCATGATGAGCGGGCTGGAACTGCCGCCCCAGGTCAGGGGGATCATATCCGACTGCGCGTTCACTTCTATGAAAGAGGTGTTCGCCCATGTGCTGCACAGCATGTACCATATTCCTGCATTCCCCATGCTGCAGATCGCAGACTGGGCGAATAAGAGGCAGGTCGGCTACGGGCTGGACGACTTGAGCTCAGCGCGCGAGGTCAGGAAGGCGAAGGTGCCGTTCCTGTTCATCCACGGAGAGGACGACGTCTTCGTGCCGTGTTGGATGACAGAGGAAATTTATAAGAACTGCGCGTCCCCGAAGACGAAGCTGATCGTCAGGGGAGCCGGGCACGGAGAGAGCTACTATAAGGATACGGAAGGCTATGAGAGAGCATTGGATTCATTTATAGGAGGAGTCATAAAATGATGAAGACAAGGAAGGGATACAAAGTATATCCGCTGACAGTCGCACAGAAGTTCCATATGTACTACGCGCCGCACTGCCCGAGCCTGGCTGTGCTCAATATCGGGACGAGCCTGACGATCGAGTTCGAGCTTGACTGGGACGAGCTGAAGAGAGCGGTCAATAAAGCGTATGAGAGAAGCGAAGGGATGCGCGTCCGCTTCGCAAAGGATAAAGAAGGAAACTACTATCAGTACATAGTTAAGCATGAGGATCAGGACATCGAGTTCGTCGATTTCTCGAACGGGACGATGGAAGAAGCGGAAGAGACGATGAAGGCGTGGACGAGAGTCCCGTTTAAGCTTGAGGATACGCAGCTTACAAGGGTTGTCATGATCAAGATGCCGGACGGGTTCAACGGGCTCTATTTCCTCGGCCAGCATATGATCGTGGACGCGCAGTCGCTGATCTGTTTTCTGAAGGATATCATCGAACTCTACTGCAATGCGAAGTTTGAAGGGGTTCGGTATCCGAAGGAAATGACGTCCTATCTCGAACAGCTGCAGAAGGATCTCGCGTATGAGGCGGGGAGCAAGGCACAGAAGAGAGATACCGAGTATTTCCAGAAGGAGATCGAGAAGGGAGAGCCGATCTTCAGCGGCATCACAGGAAGAGATAAGCTGGAAGCGGCAAGAGAGATGTTCAAAAATCCGGAACTGCGCACCGCATTCAGTGCATCCGGCGATACGACGTCCGCGCTGGATATCTTCCACCTGGAGGAGGAGCCCACGAAGCGGCTCATGGACTTCTGCGAGAAGTATCATGTCTCCCTGGCATGCCTGCTCCTGATGGGACTGCGCACCTATCTCCAGAAGATGAACGGATTCGAGGATGTGTCCATCAATAATGCCATCGCGAGACGCGCTACCCTGAAGGAGAAGAAATGCGGCGGCACGAGGATCCACTCCTTCCCGATCCGCACGATCTTCCCGGAGGATATGAAATTTATCGACGGAGTTTTTGCGATCCGGGATAAACAGAACGAGATCTTCCGTCATGCAAACTACGATCCGACGGCATATTTTGCATACCGGTCAAAGATGTATCCCCAGCCGCACGCAGGGCTTACCTATGAGCAGATTTCCCTGACCTACCAGCCGCTGACACTGAAGGAGAAGGGGCTGGACCAGCTCGGGGATATCCGCTATAAGACAAAATGGTATCCCAACGGCACATGCCCGCAGGCAATGTACCTCACTGTGATGCACCGTCCGGAGGACAATGGGCTGGACTTCAACTTTGAGCATCAGGTGAAGGCAGTGTCCAGGGATGAGCTGGAGTACCTGTACTATTATCTGTGCAGGATCATGTTCAAGGGTGTGGAGAACCCGGATCTGACGATCGGAGAGATCATCAGGTTAGTATAGGGCCGGACGCAGGGAAAATTCTTATACAGATAGGAAGATATATAGATAGGAAGAGGAGAACAATCATGTTTGAAAAATTAGTTGATATCATCTGCAATTATGTTGAAGTTGAGCCGGAGAATATTCATCCGGAATCCCGTTTTATGGAAGATCTTGGATTCACATCCTTTGATTTCATGAGCATGCTCGGCGAGATCGAGGATGAGTTCGACGTGGAGGTCGAGCAGACTGAGGCGGCGAACATCCGCACAGTGCAGGAGGCTGCTGATTATCTTGAGAAGCTGGCAGCTGAAAACGAATAAAGGATACACACAGTTTTAGTCTGCCTCTCCCGGTGAAGCTGCGGAAAGGCCTGGTCCTGTGCCCGGCAGGCGCAGAGAAAGGAATGTAAAAATATGCTTTGTACTACCGTCCGCGAGATCCTGGTCAATACAGAGAAAAAGTATGGGCCGGAAGACGCGATCCGTTATAAAGTAAAGAAAAATGAAATCGAATCAAAAACTTACACACAGCTGAGGGAAGACAGCGAAAGCTTCTCAAATATACTGAAAGACCTCGGCGGGCAGGGGAAACATATCTCAGTCATCGGCATGACTTCCTATGAGTGGCTCGTGGCATATTTCGGCACAGTCAACAGCGGGAGTGTCATCGTGCCGCTGGATGTAAATCTTCCTGCGGAGGATGTGTGCGACCTGATCGCGCGTTCGGACTCTACGGTGCTCGTATACGATGAGGTAAGGAAGGATGTGGCGGCGATCGCCAAAGACCGCTGCCCGCAGCTTAAGACTCTGATCTCCATGCAGCAGGCAGAGCATGATGACCATGCATATTCTTTCCGGAAGCTGCTGGGAGAGCATCGGGGGAGCTTTGACTATATGCCGGAGCCGGACCAGCTCTGCACGATCATGTTCACATCCGGGACGACCGGGAAGAGCAAGGGCGTCATGCTGACCCACAGGAATGTGGCGGAAAACGCGACCTGCCTTGACATGAAGATCCCGGAGCGCACGGTCATCATGACAGTGCTTCCCATCCACCACGCGTACTGCCTGAGCATGGATATCCTTAAAGGCGTATCCCTGGGCTCCGTGATCTGCATCAATGACTCGCTGATGCGCGTGGCGAAAAATATCAAGCTCTTCAAGCCGGAAATGATCCTGATGGTGCCGCTTATGATCGAGACCATGGCAAAGAAGCTCGAAGAAGCTTCCATGCTCCCGGCGAAACTCGTGAAGAGCCAGGTGTTCGGAAAGCAGTTCCACACGATCTGCAGCGGCGGCGCTTATCTGGACCCGTCGTACATCGACCTGTTCAGAAAATATGACATTGTGATCCAGCAGGGATACGGCATGACAGAGTGCGCGCCGGTCATCAGCGTGAACCAGAGCTGGAATATCCGCTCAGATTCTGTCGGACAGCTCCTCCCGAACTGCGAGGCAAAAACCGTGGACGGCGAGCTCTGGGTGCGCGGGAGCAGTGTCATGCAGGGATACTACAAGATGCCGGAGGAGACAGCGGAGGCGCTGGAGGACGGATGGCTTAAGACCGGGGATCTGGGATACATAGATGAGAACGGTTTTGTCTACCTTACGGGAAGAAAGAAAAACCTGATCATCACAAAGAACGGGGAGAATGTCTCGCCGGAAGAGCTGGAGAACGCCCTGAGCACGAACCGCCTTGTGGGCGAAGTACTCGTGCGCGAAAAAGGCGGTGTGATCGAGGCGGAGATCTACCCGGATCAGGATTATGTAAAGAAAAAACGCATCAAAGATGTGCGCGCGGCGCTCCAGGATGTGATCGACGAGTACAACCGCGGCGCGGCGCCTCAGAAGAAGATCTACAGCCTGATCGTCAGGGATACGGAGTTCGAGAAGACGACCACGAGGAAGATCAAGAGGTTCTGATATGTGCAGGAAATAACAAAGGGCCAGATGAAGCGGCAGAATGGTGGGGCATAAGAGGTTGACTTTGGCTGGATATGCAGCGGGCAGAGAGGATTTCTGCCCGCTGCTTTGCTGAGCGGTGGAAAAGCCAGTTTTGTTCGGGTCCACTGCCGCGTGGCATGTTACTGTGACCGGTAACCGAGGCACATGTGCTGTATCGAAAACTTTTCAAAAAGCGTTGACTCCGCCCTTTTTTGACTGTTATGATATACAAACATGAAGAAAAAATATGCAGGGCCCGGATGGAGAGAAATGTCAGAGGAGAACAGTTATGCTGCTTACGATCGATGTGGGAAATACAAATATTACAATGGGGGCGTTTGACGGGGAGTTCCTTCCCGGCATGTTCCGCATGACGACAAAACGCCAGCGCACTTCGGATGAATACGGAATGACGATCTGCGGCATACTGGAACACCGGGGGATCGGTCCGAAGCGGATCGACGCGGTGATCATCGCATCCGTTGTCCCGGACATCATGCATTCCCTGACAAGCGGTATCATCAAGTATCTGCACACTACGCCGGTGATCGTGACACCGGAGTCGGACACCGGCATCCGGGTGAATACGGAGAACCCTTCCCGGACGGGGCCGGACCGCATCGTGAACGCAGTGGGAGGATATGAGATCGCTGAAGGTCCGGCTATTGTCATTGATTTCGGAACCGCGACAACCTATGACCTGATCGGACCGGACGGGACACTCGAGGCATGTATCATCGCGCCCGGCATCGAGACGGCGGGGCGCTCGCTCTGGGGCGGAGCCGCCATGCTGCCTGCGATCCAGATTGAAAAGCCGGATACTATCCTGGCGAGGGATACTATCGCGGGAATGCAGGGCGGGCTTGTCTTCGGTGCGATCGGCCAGACAGAATATATCGTGCGGAAGATGAAAGAAGAGTCCGGGTATGCGGATGCCTATGTCATAGCCACGGGCGGCCTGGGGAAGATCATCGCAAAAGAGACAGAGTGCATTGACCTGTATGAACCGAGGCTGACGCTGAACGGGCTGAGGCTGATCTATGAGAGGATTGCACAATGAAGTATTTAAAGATAGGAAATGTAGAACTGGAAAACCGATATATCTTAGGACCTATGGCAGGCGTGACGGACCTGCCATTTCGTCTGATCTGCAAGGAGCAGGGCGCGGGACTTCTCTGCATGGAGATGGTGAGCGCGAAGGCGATTTATTATAACAACAGAAATACGGAGAGTCTTCTGGAGATCCATCCGGATGAGACGCCTGTTTCCCTCCAGCTCTTTGGCTCTGACCCGAAGATCATGAGCGAGATGGCGAAGCGGATCGAGGAGAGGCCGTTTGCCATCCTGGACGTCAACATGGGGTGCCCGGTGCCGAAGATCGTCAGAAACGGAGAGGGCTCGGCACTGATGAAGGAGCCGAAGCTGGTCTATGAGATTGTCAGCGCCCTTGTCAAAGCGATCGATAAGCCTGTGACCGTAAAGATCAGGAAAGGCTTTGACGATGACCATGTGAATGCGGTGGAGATCGCGAAGATCATCGAGGAGGCGGGAGCGGCGGCTGTGGCCGTGCACGGCAGGACGAGAGAGCAGTATTACAGCGGCAAGGCGGACTGGGATATCATCCGTCAGGTGAAGGAGGCAGTGTCTATCCCGGTCATCGGAAGCGGGGACGTGACGTCTCCTCAGAAGGCGGAGGAGCTGGTGAGGCAGACCGGATGCGACGGCATTATGATCGCCAGAGGCGCGGAAGGGAATCCGTGGATCTTTTCTGAGATGATCCACTGGGAAGAGACGGGAGAACTCCCGCCCAGGCCGGATAAGGATGAGATCCGGGAAATGATGCTTAAACATGCCCGCCTGCAGCTGGAATATAAGGGCGAATTCTGCGGGATCAGGGAGATGAGGAAGCATGTCGCGTGGTACACGAAAGGGCTCAAAGGAGCGGCCCGTCTGAGGGAAAAAGTGAACGCTGTGGAGAGCCTTGAAGAGCTGGAAAATCTCTGTCAATAACTTTTGAAAATGTCACTTTTTAATTTTAAGTTTCACTTGAGAAAATGTCACTTTCATAAAAGGGCT
>CALWDM010000034.1 GCA_944376695.1 uncultured Mediterraneibacter sp.
GAAAACCCCCTTTTTCTTTAGAGTAACACAAAGGGGAAATATATAAAATAAACTTTTCCGGTTTATCCGGGTTAGGCGATTATGGTGTGATTATTGATGATAATGCTTATCGATATGTAGAATTTTGGGCTGGCAGTGGTATGTGATATTATTTAAAGAAAGATTAAAAAAGGGGCTGTCGGTTTCACCTGACACCCCTTTTTATCATGGGAGAAGAAATGCATACATAACGATAAAGTGGCATGCGCTTCCGCCCATGACGAACAGGTGGAAGATCTCGTGGCTCCCGAAGTTTTTGTGCTTATTGTTAAAGAGCGGCAGCTTCAGCGCATAGATCACGCCGCCCACAGTGTAGATGATGCCGCCGGCCAGGAGCCAGCCGAACGCTGCGGGGGACATGTTGTTGAGTATCTGCGTGAAAGCCAGTACGCAGGTCCAGCCCATCCCGATATAAAGTACAGAGGATACCCATTTCGGGCAGTAGACCCAGAATGCCTTGATCAGGATGCCTGCGATCGCGATCGCCCACACAATGGACAGGAGGATGATCCCAGTCTTTCCTTTCAGGACGATGAGGCAGACAGGGGTATAGCTGCCGGCGATGAGCACGGAGATCATCATGTGGTCGATCTTTTTCAGGACTGTGTTTACTTTCGCAGAGATATCAAATGTATGATAAGTCGTACTTGCCGCGTATAATAAAATGAGGCTTGCCGCATAGATGGCCAGCGAGATGATGTAGATCCTGCTGGGCTCGTGAGCTGCTTTTATCAGCAGCGGCACTGCGGCGAAGATCGCCATCAGCATGCCGATAAAATGTGTGATCGCGCTGCCGGGTTCTTTGATATGTCTTTTATGTTCCATAATATGCACCTCCATGATGTAAAAACGACAAGTAGTTTCAAAAACTACATTAAGTATATGCATATATTACATCAAGAATACATAAAAATCAATTAAAAAATTGCACAAAGAAAACCGGGTATTTCCCGGTTTTCTGTAAAAGTTTTATTTTTGGAGATTTTATCGGATCACTGTGCCGGTCTTTCCCTTCAGCGCGTCTTTCACTTTGTCAAATGCAGTGATATAAGCGCAGCGGCCTTCCCGTCCGTCGACGAATTCTACGGCAGCGCGGAATTTCGGGAGCATATTGTAGATACCGAAATGTCCTTCTTCCATATATGCCCTGGCCTGGTCTGTAGTGAGCTCATCCAGAGGCTGCTCGTTGTCCTGTCCGAGGTTGATGCATACTTTTTCCACGTTTGTCAGGATGATGAGCATATCCGCGTTGATGCCCTCCGCCAGTTTCCCTGCTGCCAGGTCTTTTTCAATGACCGCGCTGGCGCCTTTGAGATGATTGTCCTGCTCCATGACAGGGATGCCTCCGCCGCCGGCAGCGACCACGATCTGGTCGGCATCGAGAAGGGCATTGACAGCGTCAAGCTCTACGATCTTCACCGGATTTGGAGCGGATACAACGCGGCGGAACCCTTTCCCCGCCTCCTCGATCACATAGTTCCCTTTCTTACGCTCTTCATTCGCCTCCTGTGCGTTCATATATCTCCCCAGCACTTTGGTGGGCGTATAAAATGCCTCATCATAGGGATCCACGATCACCTGGGTCAGTATCGTGCTGACAGTGCGGTAGATACCCCTGTTTAAAAGCTCCTCGCGTATGCCGTTCTGCAGGTCATAACCGATATAGCCCTGGCTCATTGCAGAGCAGACGGACATAGGCGCGGGTGTGTATTCGGGATGCGCCTTTGCAAATTCGTTCATGGCAGTGTGGATCATCCCCACCTGCGGTGCATTGCTGTGTGTGATCGCGACCTGATATCCTTCTTCGATAAGGTCTGCGATGCATTTTGCGCTGTGCTTTACAGCAATCTTCTGTTCCGGGAGCGTGGTCCCGAGAGCCCGGTGTCCCAGGGCTACGACAACTCTTTTTTTCATAGTATTCTCCATTTCCGCCGCCTGCTTTCGGACGGCATATTATTTACGGTAGAGACAGACAAGAGAAGTCTGCCTGAGCCTGTATCTGCGAAAAGCTGACTTATAGAAAGTTTACTATTATTTGCGTTAAAAATCAATACCGGCCGGCTACAGTCCGGGTGAGCGGGGCATGTTCTTACAGAAGGGGGACGGTCAGGAAGGCGGCGAGCAGTAAAGTCAGGACAGCACAGGCTGTCCATCTGGCGGAACGTCCTGTTTTTTCAAACAGTTCGGCCCATTTTGGAGCCAGAAAATAAATAAATCCGCAGCCTAACAGAGCAAAAGCAGCCGAACCTCCCGCATAAATCCGGCCGTTCAAATTAAGCAGAAATCTGCTGTAATCGTGGAACGGGAAACCGAGCAGAAGTTCTGATATGAGGTTGGAGCCATACTCCAATGCACAATATACTGTAAAACAGACCGCGAACACAGCGACGGGTCTTCTGACCGTCCGCCTGGTGAGCAGCAGAATCAGCAGACCATATACCCCGTACAAAGGGATCCGTGGTGCGGAAAATACCGCATCTGCGTCAAACGTACCGTTCTGGATCAGGGCTGCCAGCATCTCCAGAAGCCATGCGAACAGAGAAAATGCATGAAAAAGGAAGATCTGCGTGCAGGCGCTGTATTTCCGGCCCGTCCTGACAGGTGAATGGACCGACCGGAACGGTGGCTGAACAGAAAACAGGAAAACAGGATACTGCTCCGGAGCAAAATAAGAAATCTTCGTATACGGACCGTTGGAATCATCATAGAGCGCTTTGCGGATGAGAAGCTCGTCTTCCGAAGGCACATGCTCCAGGCAGGAATCATTCAGCAGCTCATACCGCGGGGAGCGGGAGAGCACATAATTCCGGCGAAGGGAAAGGTAGAGCTCAGACCGGCACAGGGTGATATAAGGATTTACAAATAGAAACCCAAGGAGTCCCAGAGTGAGCACAGAGAGGAGCATCCATCCGGCAAAAGACAGATCCAGGCGGAAGAGCTTCCATTTGTTGCGGGAAGTAAGCTGTCTGGACAGAAAGAAAGCGTCCCGCCGCCTGATCTTCGGGTTTTCCGCCAGAATGAATGGAATCATGCTGTATTCGTAATGCCTGATAATTCCTCCGACAATGGTCAGATTCCAGAGAGACTGAAAAAGAGAACGGCAGAACATGATCCACGCGGGCCTGAGCAGGCAGCGCAGCTTGAAAAGAAAAAAGATCTTAGAGATCATGGTTTTCTTATAGCTGTGGCTTTCCATAAAAAATCGTTTTTCTCCAATCAGCAGGAGATTATGGATAAATATCTGATATAAAAAGGCGAGCAGAAGTCCGGCAGCAGGTATGAGACCGGCGATGATCCCTTCGTTGAGGAAAGCGCTGACGGAGTGCAGGATACGATAAAACAGCGTGATATGACTGGAAAACATATCAATAGTGATCTGAAAGGCAGCGTCAGGCACACGTTCAGCGGATACACTCCTGAGAGAGAGGAATGCCGATGAGACCCGGTAGGAGGTGGTGAGCACAGCTATGATAAAGCAGACGGAAATCGCTTTCCAGTAATTCTGCTTCAGCAGCCCATGAGCCTTTTTCTTCAGATCACTCCTCTTCCACATATTGGTCTGTCTCCCTTGAAATCAATGATACTTTATTATAATTTATTCGGGTTTGATTTGCAAGCAGAGCGGATATACAGGGGGAAGAGAGACGAGGAGTCTGCCAGGGCGGAATTTACGGAACAGAGGAAACAAAAAAGAATCCTTGCAGCAAGGATTCTTTTTCTGATAATGCGGAAGAGGAGACTTGAACTCCCACAGGATAAAACTCCCACTAGAACCTGAATCTAGCGCGTCTGCCATTCCGCCACTTCCGCTCGACAAATGGTATTCTATCATAAGAAGATCAGTTTGTAAACCCCTATTTTACCCTTTTTCGGGGAGGGGATGACGCGTCAGATTCGGTTAAGGTTTCTTTTTATACATTCAATTACGGCAGTTTATAGCATGCCATTGAATATGGGAGAAAATAGCCCTGTTCATGCCGGCATACGGGGCACACTTTCGGCGCGAGACTGCCTTCGTGTATATAACCGCAGTTCGTGCACATCCACTGGGATACTTTTTCCGAGTTATAGTACGTATCAGATTCCAGCATGTCCGCCAGCGCGCCGAACCGTTTTTCATGGACATGTTCGATTTCAGCGATCTGATAGAAGGCGGACGCAGTCTCTAAAAATCCTTCCTCTTTTGCGGTATCTCCGAACGCCTGATATACATCGGCGTATTCTTCGTGTTCATTGTGTTCCGCAGCCCGCAGGAGCTCCGGAAGCGTATCCTGCTGGTCGATCGGATAAGAGCCGTCAATGTGCACAGTCTCTCCGGAAAGGTCTTTTAAAAGACCGTAAAATCTCTCGGCATGGGCGCGCTCCTGGTCTGCGGTATAGCGGAATACATCAGCGATCGTGAGCATCCCTCCATCTTCGGCGCGTTCCGCCGCGATCGTATAGCGGTTGCGTGCCTGGCTTTCTCCGGCAAAAGCGCGCATCAGGTTTTCTTTTGTTTTGCTTTCAGAAAAATTAACAGACATGTCAGATCCTCCTTTTTTATTAAGTAGTATGCTGTCAAAATCTGAAAATATACCAGGATTTTTCCAACACATTATTTAGTTGATAAAACCCGGGCAGTGTATTACATTATATATAGTTCGCATCATCAGCAGGACCGGCAGCTAAGACAGGTCGGTCAGGAAATAAAGGAGGAAAAGCACATGATCACAGTAAATGCAATGGGCGATATCTGCCCGATCCCTGTCGTTAAGACGAAGAAAGCGATGGACGCGCTGACGGGTCCGGAGCAGATCGAAGTCCTGGTAGACAATGAGACAGCGGTGCGCAATGTCATGAAGCTGGCGCGGAGTTCCGGAGCCCGGGCGGAACAGGTACAGCTCGCGCAGAGAGAGTACCGGGTGTTGATTACAGTGGAAGAAAATGCAGGAAAGAAAAGCGCGCCGGCAGCACTGTATGGGAAGACAGCGTCGGACGGGAAGGCGGCCGCAGACAGCGGCAGCGCAGCAGATCCGGCAGCGGCGGCGGGGGCCCAGGGAGCGCCGGGCTGCGCTTCCTGCATCGGCACAGTGGCGGCCATCGGATCTGACCGGATGGGAGAGGGCAGCGATGAGCTGGGCCATATCCTGATGAAGAGCTTTCTCTTCGCGGTCACACAGCTTGATATGCTCCCGGATAAGATGCTCTTTTACAATGGGGGCGCGAAGCTGACTGTCGAGGGCTCAGAGTGTCTGGCTGACCTGAAAGCCCTGGAAGAGCAGGGCGTGGAGATCATGACATGCGGGACGTGCCTGGATTTCTATGGGCTCAAGGACAAGCTGGCGGTCGGAAGTGTGACAAATATGTACAGCATCGTAGAAACGCTCCAGGGAGCGATGAGCGTGATCCGTCCGTAGAGAGAGGAGGAACAGATATGAGCGGAAAATCTCCTCGATCAGAAAAATTTTCTCAGCCGGGAAATGTCCGGCTGACACAGTTCGTAAAACATGGAGGATGTGCGGCAAAGATCGGCCCGGACACTTTGTCCCGGGTGCTGGAGCGGCTGCCGAAGTTCAGTGATCCGTCCCTGCTTGTGGGATTTGAGACATCAGACGATGCAGCGGTCTACAGGGTATCGGAGGATACGGCGGTGATACAGACGCTGGACTTTTTTCCGCCGGTGGTGGATGATCCGTATACGTTCGGCCAGGTGGCGGCGGCCAATGCACTCAGCGATGTCTACGCCATGGGCGGCGAGCCGAAGATCGCCCTGAATATCGTGGAATTTCCGGGGGAGCTGGACCCGGATATCTTAGGGGAGATCCTCCGGGGCGGCGCGGATAAAGTGCGCGAGGCGGGGGCCGTGCTCGTAGGCGGGCATTCGATCCAGGACGATGTGCCGAAATACGGACTGGTGGTCACAGGATTTGTCCACCCGGATCAGATCTATAAGAATTACGGCTGCCGGGAAGGCGATGTGCTGATCCTGACGAAGCAGCTTGGGAGCGGCATCGTGAATACAGCGGTAAAGGCGCAGCTTGCGTCTGAGGAGTCTGCCCGGGAAGTGATCCGGGTCATGACTTCACTGAACAAAAAGGCAAAAGAGACGGCGCGGAAATTCACGGTCCATGCGTGTACGGATGTGACCGGATTCGGGCTCCTCGGCCACTGCTCCGAGATGGCGGAGGCCAGCGGCGCTGTGATCCGGATCGATGTGGAAGATGTGGCTTACATGCATGGAGTGAAAGAATACGCACAGATGGGACTGATCCCGGGCGGGGCGTACCGGAACCGGAAGCATGTGGCGCCGATGCTGGATGCGGGGAATCTGGAAGTGAGCGGCCCGGATACGGGGAACCTGGGATCAGGAGGCAGAGATGCAGGCGGCCCGGATGAGATGTGGCTGGATCTTCTCTGCGATCCCCAGACTTCGGGCGGGCTCCTTCTCGCTGTGCCGGAAGAAGAGGCGGGGAGCATGCTGGAGGAATTTGACCGGGCCGGCATGGAGACAAAAGTTTCCGTCGTCGGCAGGGTATTAAAGAGCGGGTGCGGAAGGGGCCGGATCTGTCTGAGAAAGGGTAAATGACATGGATCTGAAACAGATGGAAGCATTTGTGAAAGTGGAAGAGAGGAAGGAAGCGGAAAAGATATCATGATCTACATGGACAATGCTGCAACTACGATACATAAACCGGAAGAAGTCAGGGCGGCTGTAATGGCCGCCTTTGGTACGATGGGAAATGCGGGAAGAGGGGCGTCTGTCCCCGCGCTGGACGCTTCCAGGATAATCTATGGCACCAGAGAAAAACTGGCGCGTCTGTTTCACGCGGGAGATCCGAGACGGATCGCATTCACTGCGAACTCGACAGAGAGTCTGAATATCGCGCTGAAGGGACTGTTTTCCAGAGGAGATCATGTAATTACCACAGTGCTGGAGCACAACTCCGTGCTGCGGCCGCTCTATGAGTGCCGGGAAAATGGCGTGAAGCTTACGGTCCTCGGCTGCGATGGGAAGGGAAGGATTTCCTATGAGGAGATGGAGGCAGCGATACGGGCGGATACAAAGGCGGTCGTGTGTACCCATGCGTCCAATCTGACCGGGAATATGACCGATCTGGAAAGAGTGGGAGCTATGGCGAAACGGCATGGGCTTCTTTTTGTCGTGGACGCGTCCCAGACCGCAGGAGTCTGGCCCATCGATGTTGAGAAAATGCAGATCGATGTACTCTGCTTTACCGGCCATAAGAGCCTGCTCGGTCCTCAGGGGACAGGCGGGATGTATGTCAGGGAAGGCGTGCATATCCGTCCGCTGCTCTCAGGCGGGAGCGGGATCGATACTTACAATGAAAAGCATCCCGCAGAGATGCCTACAGTGCTGGAGGCGGGGACTCTGAACGGGCACGGTATCGCCGGGCTGGGCGCTGCCCTGTCATGGATCGAAAAGACCGGTATGGACCGGATCAGGCAGAGGGAGCTGTCCCTGATGAGAAGGTTTTATAACGGAGTCTTCCGGATACCGGGAGTTACGGTTTACGGGGATCTTGAGACAGAAAAGCGGGCTCCGATCGTATCCCTGAATATCCTGGATTACGACTCTTCCGAGGTGAGCGACGAGCTCAGCACCGTGTACGGGATCGTCACGCGCCCCGGCGCGCACTGTGCGCCTCTGATGCACAGGGCGCTGGGGACGGTGGAACAGGGAGCTGTGCGGTTCAGTTTTTCCTTCTTTAATACCGAAGAGGAAGTGGATCTTGCGGCAGACGCCGTGAGAGAACTGGCGCGTGGATGAGAGTTTAGAAAACTATGCAGAAGACCACGGCCCGAAAGATGTCAGAAGAGGCGGAGGACGGCTTTGCGGTTGTGATCAGGTAAGGAAAGAGCGGATATGAGAGAAAAAGAGCTGAGACTTGTGGTGACATTTCATACGACAGCAGACGCGATGGCAATGGAAAAGGCCTGCCGGGAACAGGATGTCCCGGGCAGGCTCATCCCTGTCCCGCGCTCGGTTTCCGCGGGGTGCGGACTGGCATGGTGCGCGCCGCTTACAGAGCGGGAGAAGCTCTGCGCGGTCATGAAAGAGCAGGGGATCGGTCCGGAAGGCCTGCACGAGTGTCCGGTACGTGTATAGCGGATACCATATGACCGTCGTATGCCATTCGGGCGGCAGGAAGTCGCGTACAGGGACGATGCAGAACAGCGCCGGACAAGCACAAAACTCTGTCACATTTGTAACACATAACTTTCACACAATATTGTTAACCTTTAAGACGTGCTTAAATGCCTGTCAGTCTCATAGAATGAGAGCAGGCAGGCGCGTCTTTTTCTTATGGAAAGGGCGCTGTGGCAACGATATGTTTTAGGAGGTATTGCCTTGATCGAAGTAAGGAATCTGGTAAAGAAGTATGGGGACCATCTGGCTGTGGATCACCTGAGCTTTCAGATCGAAGCGGGACGGATCTACGGCTTTCTGGGGCCAAATGGTGCGGGAAAGTCCACAACCATGAATATCATGACAGGCTATCTCGGCGCGACGGAAGGCGAGGTGCTCATCGACGGACATGATATTTTGAAGGAGCCTGAAGAGGCGAAGCGGCATATCGGCTATCTGCCGGAGCAGCCGCCGCTGTACATGGATATGACTGTCCGCGAGTATCTGGAATTTGCGGCGGAGCTGAAAGGGATAAAGAAGAAGCAGCGCTCCGGGGAAATCGAAGAAGTGGAGAATCTGGTCAGGATCAAAGATGCAGAGCGCAGGCTGATCAAAAACCTGTCAAAGGGATACAGGCAGAGAGTGGGGCTGGCTCAGGCTGTCCTCGGCTTTCCGGAGATCATTATTCTCGATGAGCCAAGCGTGGGGCTGGATCCGAAGCAGATCATAGAGATCCGGGAGCTCATCCGCAAGCTGGCCAAAAACCACACCGTGATCCTCAGCTCTCACATTCTCGCGGAAGTAAGAGAGGTATGCGACTATATCATGATCATATCCAAAGGGAAGCTGGTGGCGAGCGACACGCCGGAAAATCTGGAACGCATGCTCGGGCAGAATAATATCGTGGAGATCGAGGCAAAGACAACTCCGACAGAGGTGCGGCGGATTCTGAAGAATGTGCCCGGCATCGAGAGGATCGAGACACAGGCAGGCGTGGGCGGAACTGCGCGGGGCATGGTCCGGGAGAAAAAGGGCGAGGATATCAGGGAGAGCGTATTCCGCGCGTTCGCGTCAGCCGGCATCCCGCTGCTGACGCTGAAAGTCTCGGGGACGACCCTGGAGGATGTGTTCATGGAACTGACACGGAGGGATACTGTGCCCGCGGCTTTTGAAAAGAATACCGGATGGAAGGAACTGATACCGGAAACGGAGGGAACCGAAGATGCGTCCGGGCATGAGCAGGAAACTGATGCAGCAGAAACGGATGCGGCAGAAGCAGATGAATCAGAAGGAGACATAGTAGAAGCAGGTGCATCAGAAACGGATGCGGCAGAAGCAGATGTAGTAGAAGCAGGCGCATCAGAAGTTGATAGCAGAGAGACGACGGCAGGAAAGGGGGAAGAGAAAGATGCTGGCGATTTATAAAAGAGAATTAAGATCCTGTTTTCAGTCCATGACAGGTCCTGTGTTTGTGGCGTTTCTCATCGCTTTTACAGGCATCTATTTCATGGCGTACAATATGATGTCCGGATATCCGTATTTTTCCTATACTTTATCCGGCTCTCTGATCGTGTTTATCGTGGGGATCCCGCTGATTACCATGCGGAGCTTTTCAGAAGAGCACAGGAATAAGACGGATCAGCTGCTGCTGACAGCTCCGGTCAGTCTGCCTAAAGTGGTGCTCGGGAAATATCTGGCGATGGCAACAGTCATTGCCATACCGAATGTGATCTTCTGTATTTTCCCGCTGATTATTCGCTCTCAGGGAACAGCATATCTCACAGTGGATTACATTTCCATCGGAGTATTTTTTCTGCTCGGGTGTGTGTACGCTGCGATCGGGATGTTCCTTTCAGCTCTGACGGAGAGCCAGATCATCGCGTTTATCAGCACATTCGGTATTTTTCTTGTCATGTATCTCTGGGACGGGATCTTGTCCATGCTGCCGGGATCAGCGGTGAGCGGCCTTGTGGGAGTGCTTATCCTTATTACGGCGGCGGCATTTTATGTCTGGCATATGACAGAGAATGCCGTCCTGTCCGGCGGGGTAGAGATCGTGGGCGCCGCTGTGAGCATCGCAGTGTATGTGCTCCGTTCAGAGATCTATGAGAATCTTCTCTCAAACCTGCTGGGAAGGCTGGCGCTTGCCAATGTTTTCACCGGCATTACGTCCAATAACATCGTGGATGTGACGGGGATCGCACTGTATCTGTCGGTCATAGCGGTATTCGTATTTCTGACCGTACAGTCGATCCAGAAGAGACGCTGGAGTTAGGAGGGCCGGGCTGTGAAAAATAAAAAGAATATAAAAAATCTATTTCATACAACAGGGACAAGGCGGGGCGCGTACAGTGTGGGACTGACTGTCCTGGTGATTGCTGTGGCGGTCGTATTTAACCTGGCTGTAGGACAACTGCCAGAGGCATTCCGAAACATTGATGTAAGCAGTACAAAGATTTACGAGATCTCCGATACATCCAGAAATCTGCTGGACGGCCTGGATAAAGATGTAGATATGAAGGTGCTTGCGGTCAAAGACGAGACAGACGAGAGAATCACTGCTTTTCTGAGCAAATATGCAGCGCTTTCGGATAAGCTCCATGTGGAATGGATCGACCCCGTGCTTCATCCGTCGGCCCTGACAGATTATGAGACGACGGAAAATACGATCGTAATCTCCTGTGCAGATACGGGTAAGACGACGACAGTCTCTTTTGGCGATATCCTTGTGATGGATGAGTATTCCTACTATTATTACGGGACTGCATCTTATACAGAGTTTGACGGGGAGGGACAGCTGACAGGCGCGGTCAATTACGTAAGCAGTGATGTGGAGAAAACGATTTATCAGACAACAGGGCACGGGGAAGGCGCTCTCTCCGCTACAGTGACGGATCTGATGGAAAAGAACAGTTATACCCTTTCAGAGCTGAACCTGCTCATGACGACCTCTATCCCTGATGACTGTGACCTTCTGCTCATGTATGCGCCGGTTTCAGACTTATCCGAGGATGAAGCGCAGCTGCTCACAGATTATCTGGGCGCGGGAGGGAAGCTCATGATACTGCTCGGGGATACGAGCGCCCTGGAGCTCCCGAACCTGGAGGGCATCCTCAATACCTACGGCATCCAGGCGGCGGACGGCTATATCGCAGATCCGACAAGATGCTATCAGAATAATCCGTATTATATTTTCCCGGAACTTTCTGTGTATGAGGATATGGCAGAGGGGATCGAGTCGCAGATGGTGCTGCTGACCAATACGCATGGAATGACCCTTGCTGATCCGGAGCGCGATACGATCGCCACATCCGCGTTTATGTCGTCATCTGAGCAGTCCTATGCCGTGACGGAAGACGCGCAGCAGCAGGGCTCCTATGTCCTGGGGGCAACAGCGTCAGAGACGGTCAGCACGGAGGACCATGATCCGGAAGATGACGGATCCGGGACAGACGAATCGGAGAACGCGGGTGCTGATGCTGCTGATACGGAGAACGCAGAAAATGCAGAGAGCACAGAGAATGAAGAGAGTATGGAGAATGCAGAGAGCACAGAGAATACAGAGAGTACGGAGGGGACATCGGATACAGAGGATACAGACACTGGTTCAGAGGAAAGCGGGGAGACATTGGAGAGCCGTCTTACCGTAATATCAGCCGCAAGCCTGATCGACCAGTCGATCACAGATACCTTCCCTCAGCTTGAAAATACACAGATTTTCATGAACGCAGTCTCGGCGAATTTCGACGGCGTACAGAACCTGTCCATCGAGGCAAAGAGCCTGGGCGTGGAGTATAATACAGTCCAGCATGCAGGGCTGTTCAGCATGCTGATGATATTCGGCATCCCGGCTGTGGTGCTGATCGGCGGATTTGTCGTATGGTTCAGGAGGAGAAGGGCATGACAGAGAAACAAAAAGAGCAAAAAGACGGGATCCGGAAGCAGAAAGGGCTTTTCATTCTGGCCGCGGCTCTGATGATCCTGCTCGCAGTCTATTTCGGGCTGCGGGCTTGGAACCGGAGCGAGGAGGAGCGCCGGGAAGAAGCTGACAAAGCCGCAGAGATCCATGTGACAGACACAGAGGCAGATGAGATCGTTTCCATGAGCTTTGATGTGGGAAACGGCGAGATGGCGTTTGCCAGGACGGAGGGCATCTGGTATTATACGCCGGATGAAGACTTCCCGCTGGCGCAGAGTTATCCAGAAGATATGGCGGCAGCACTGGGGGATATCACAGCAGACCGTAAGCTGGAGGACGGGGACAGCCTTGCCGACTACGGCCTGGAGGAACCAGTGTACACGCTGAGCTTTACAGATGCGGACGGTGATACAACAGACCTGTATTTCGGAAATATGACCGGAGAAAACTATTATGTCACTGTGGGCGATGCCGGAACTGTATATACAGTGGCATCCACAGTTATCGATCCCTTCAATCATATACTGAGTGATATGGCCCAGCTCGATGAATATCCGGGCATCGGCAGCGGAAATCTCGTAAAAGAGACGATCAAACAGAACGGAGAGACCACAGTATACGACAGTGCGAACGAGGAACAGGAAGAAGATATCACAGCAGTGGCAGGCGGTCTCGGCGCGGTGGAATTATCCGAAGCAGCGGACTACTCCGTGGAAGAAGAGGACCTGGCAGGATTCGGGCTCGACGAGGCATCCAGGATCACTGTGGAGGTAGTTTATACAGAGGATGATGAAGAAAAAACACTGATCCTGTATATCGGGGGAGAAGACGGAGATGGAAACCGGTATGTAATGATCGATGATTCACGGATCGTGTATCTGATCTCAGATGAGATTTGTGATAATATTCTGAATATTTGAGGAAAAGGGGTCAGACCCCTCTTAACAGGGGTCTGACCCCTTTGGGGTGAATATTCTGAAAATTTAATTGATTTTTAATTGACTTTGCCTGAAAAACGGTGGAAAATATATCCCAAATTCTAATTCAAAAGGATGGTTAATTATGAAGGAGAAATTGATTCGTTTTATGCAGGGGAGATACGGCGTTGACCAGTTTTCTAAGTTCCTGCTTGTCCTGGGGCTGGCCGCTGTGGTCGTGTCATCGGTCTTTGTGGACAATATCGCGGGACTTATTTTTTACATACTTGGCTGGGCGCTGGTGATCTATTGTTATTTCCGGGTGTTTTCCAGGAATATACAGAAGCGATATGCGGAGAACCAGGTGTTTCTGGCGAAAACATACGGGATCCGTAATTTTTTCCGGAAGCAAAAGAACATCTGGCAGCAGCGCAGGATCTATCATATCTATACATGCCCGTCATGTAAGCAGAAGATCCGCATCCCCAAAGGAAAGGGAAAGATCGAGGTGCGCTGCCCGAAGTGTGGGACGACGTTTATTAAGAAAAGCTGACGGGGAACGATGGCCTGTGAACCAATCCTGAAGGGAGAAAGAAAATGACAGATCCATATATCCTGCTCGGAGTGGACAGGAATGCCCCGGATGATGAAGTGAAAAAAGCTTACCGCAGGCTGAGCAGAAAATATCATCCGGACGCCAACATCAATAATCCGCACAAGGAGGAAGCGGAGGCAAAGTTCAAAGAAGTCCAGCAGGTGTATCAGCAGATCATGGATGAGCGGGAGCGCGGATATGCATCTGACGGTTCCGGCACCGGTACTGGCAGCGGATCTTACCGTGGACACGGTCCTTATGGCGGATTCGGCGGATACGGTTCCTTCGGCGGATTTGACACAGGTCCGTTTGGCGGCTGGGGTGATCCTGACGGGAGAAGCCAGCACCGTCAGGAGACGGAGGAAGACGTCCATCTGCGCGCTGCGGCAAATTATATCCGCAGCGGACATTATAAGGAAGCGCTCAATGTACTGGACGGGATCCGGGACAGGAGCGCCCTCTGGTATTTTTACAGCGCATCGGCAAATTCCGGGCTCGGCAATAATGTGACAGCGCTGGAGCAGGCGAGAGAAGCTGTGCGCCTGGCTCCGGGAAACATGCAGTATCAGATGCTTCTCGACCGGCTGCAGAACGGCGGCACATGGTATGAGCGGCGGCAGACCTCCTTTGGGTATCCGGGGACATTTGACACCGGGTGCTGTGTGAAGCTGTGCGTGGCAAATATGCTGTGTAACCTCTGCTGCGGAGGAAGCGGGCTGTGCTGCGGGGGATACAGCGGATATTAAATCTGTATTTGCGGGGGAGCCTTCCTTGTGAATATGACGTCCGAAAACCGTTGGTTTGATACAGGACGTTTTCGCGGCGGACGGGGATATGGCTCAGGTTCCGGTTCCGTAATCTGGGAAAGACGTAAAAGGGAGAAGACATGGCTAAAAGCAATTGTCCGACGGAAGATTCGGCTCTGCCTCAGGCATCCGCCGGACAATGAACGCCACGCTTTCTCCCTTTAAGTCTTTCCAGCAGATTACTCCAAGTCACCGCCGCCATATCCCTGCCCGCCGCGAAAGGCGCATCAAAGGGGCCGGTTTTCTGGGTTCATCCGATTGGAAGGTCCCTGCAGGCAAATGCAGGATTTCGAAAGTTGGATGAAAGGGGAGCTTCTGTGGCGAAACAAGAAGATTTATTAATTGAAAGGGACCGCGGACTTCCGGGAGGGGATTAGCCGTTCGATTTGGCCCAGCAAGCTGTGCCTTTCTGGCTATAGAATTCTGCCAGCTGGGGGAGGTCTTTTGGCGGAAAGGTTTTCCTCGGGGGATGTTTCTGCTAGTTGGAGATGGAGTGCCTTTTGTCGAAGAAGTTCCCCTCTCTCACTACGTTTTTAAACGCTGCATTTGCTGGGGACCTTCCGGTTTGAGTAAACCAGAAAACAGTGAAGTGCCTTTTTCGAAAACCTTTCAGCACGGGTGTGTGGGTGTCTGAGGTGACTGCGGAGGGGCTTGAAAAAACTTGAAATCCGGAACTATGCGTTGAAAGCAGCAGGGGGCTTGTCTGAGGCGAAGCTGAGTTGCCCCCTGCTGATTTCTGCTTTTAGCATAGTCCCGGATTTCTTAGTTTTTGCTGCCCCGGAGCCCCGGAGCCGAAGCCATCCACACACCCGTGCTGAATACGTCTTCGACATATCTGCTTCGGTGTTTTCGGACGTTTCGCCAACAGGAAGGCTCCCCGGCAAATACAGATTTATAGATACATTAACAGAATCTCCTAGAAGCGGAAATCCCTCCGATTATCCTGCTCGATGAGCCTCAGGTTTTCAAGCACCACTGCCCGTGCTTTTTCATTCGGCACGTTGAGCACTTCTTTTTCGATCAGCTTATCCCCAATCGCCTTTGTCTCAGGCGATGCGTAATCCATCAGATATTCCTTTAATGTCATCAGCGCGTTGGGGTGGCAGCAGTTCTGGATCTGCCCGCTCTTGCACAGTGACATGAAACGGTCGCCTGTGCGGCCTTCGCGGTAGCATGCCGTACAGAAGCTGGGGATATAATCCATCTCCATGAGCCAACGCACGACTTCGTCAAGGGTCCGGTTGTCGCTGACATCGAACTGCTCGGATTTCTCATCCTCCGGCTCCGGCTCGCAGTAGCCGCCCACGCTGGTCCTGGAGCCGCCGCTGATCTGTGAGATACCCAGGTGGAGGACACGCTCCCTTGTCTTCTGGTTTTCCCTTGTGGAAATGATCATGCCTGTATATGGAACAGCGATGCGGATGCAGGCAACGATCTTGGCGAAGGTATCGTCGTCGATGCCGTTGTCAAAATCATCCGGATTGATATCGTCAGCATGTTTCAGCCTCGGCACGCTGATCGTGTGGGGGCCTACTCCGAACGCGGCTTCCAGATGTTCTGCATGCATGAGCAGTCCTGCAAATTCATAGCGGTATTTGTCCAGGCCGAAGAGAACGCCTAAGCCCACATCATCGATGCCGCCTTCCATGGCGCGGTCCATTGCTTCTGTGTGGTAATTGTAATCGTGCTTCGGTCCGGTCGGATGGAGCTCAAGATAGCTTTCTTTGTGGTATGTCTCCTGGAAGAGGATATATGTGCCGATCCCCGCTTCCTTTAAGAGGCGGTAATTATCCACGGTCGTTGCCGCGATATTGATGTTTACGCGGCGGATCGCCCCGTTTTTATGCTTGATGCTGTAAATAGTCTCGATCGATTTCAGGTAGTAATCCATGGTGTTGCGCACCGGGTCTTCTCCGGCTTCCAGGGCAAGGCGCTTGTGTCCCATATCCTGGAGCGCGATGACCTCTCTGCGGATATCTTCCTGAGAGAGCTGCTTCCTCGGGATATGTTTGTTCTTTGCGTGGTACGGGCAGTAAGTGCAGCCGTTGATGCAGTAGTTGGACAGGTACAGGGGCGCGAACATGACGATCCGGTTGCCGTAGAAATCTTTTTTGATCTGTTCTGCAAGCTTGCAGATCTCCTGATTTTTTTCTTCGATCGGACAGGCGAGCAGGACGGACGCTTCTCTGTGGGAAAGCCCCTTGCGTTTTTTCGCCTTCTCGATAATGGAATCGATCAGTTCGATATTTTCTTTGTTTTCGTCTGCATATGCGAGCGTCTCAAGGATTTCTTCATGGTTGATAAAATCGTCCGCGCATTTTGAATTTACATCATACATTTTATTTTCCTCCTTTTCGTTTCTGAAACTTATCTAAATAATACGGACCGGCATCAAACGGCGGCCGCGGTCACATATTCAGTGAGTCTCCGCGGCATACGGCGATGCGGTAACCGATCGCCCGCATCCGGGACTCCAGGTCTTTTAAGCTCTCTGCAGCTTCGCTCCCGGTGCAGATCTTGTTGTCGTAGAGCAGATATTTTTTCCGCACCTGTGCGGGAGAGAGATTCGGCATCACTACATTCGCCCCGGCGAGGATCCCTCTTTCCCTTCCGTCCGGAGCAATGGTCCCCAGCGCTGTGGTGGCGGGAAGAAGCGCTTTAGGCAGCAGGAGCCGTATGAGCCCCAGCAGAAAGAGCGTCAGCTCCAGTGTCCCTGCCGGCTGGTCTGCAAAGGGCGTGTCATGATGGGGAATGAAAGGTCCGATCCCGACCATCTGGGGATTCAGCTTTTCGAGGAACAGCATATCGTCAGCCAGGTTCTCCGCGGTCTGAAAGGGGGAGCCAACCATAAAACCGGTCCCTGCCTGGAAGCCGAGCTCCTTTAAATCCCAAAGGCATCTCTGGCGTTCCCGTGCGCTCAGAGAAGGCGGGTGGAGACGGGCATAATGCTCATGGTCATAGGTCTCATGCCGCAGGAGAAAACGGTTTGCCCCTGCCTCTTTCAGGATGCGGTAACTCTCCCGGGAGCGTTCGCCTACGGAGAGAGTGATTGCGCAGTCCTGCCACCGGGAATGGATGGAAGAGACGATATTCGCCAGACGGCTGTCCGTAAACCAGCCGTCCTCCCCGCCCTGGAGTACAAAAGTGCGGAACCCGAGTTCATAGCCGTGCTCACAGCAGGTCAGGATCTCATCCGGCGTGAGGCGGTACCGTTCGGCATTGGGGTTGCTCTTTCTGATCCCGCAGTACAGGCAGTCGTTGCGGCAGTAATTGGTGAACTCAATCAGGCCGCGTATGTAGACGTCATGGCCGTAATGGCGGATGCGGGTTTTCCTTGCCCTCTCAAAGAGGTATTCCGCTGCCTGTTCACTGCGCCCGCGGATAAGTTCTGTCCATTCCTCACGGGTGAGGGAACGTCTGTCCTCAAGCCGGTCGATGAGCTCTGTGATCCTGTTGGTGCTTTTGTCCGCATTTACAGCGGCGTCCAGACGGCCCGCGCTCATATGTTCTTCCCGTAGATCGTCTTCGTGCTCACCCCGGGGAGCATCCCCAGTTTCCCCGAAAGCGCGCTGATGACGTTATTTGGCGCATCCAGCGCCACGCTGATGACGTGGATGCCTTTTTCCCGATAAGGGATGCCCATCCTGCCGATCACATAATCGCCGTACTGGCTCAGCAGATGGTTCAGCTCATCTACAGAATCCCGGGATTCCAGGATAATGCCGATGAGTGCGATCCTGTTTTCCATTGGCAGTCCTCCTTATGTTTACTGTTTGTTTACAGCGTATCCGTCCTGTGAAAGACCGGGATGTACCTGGTCTGCTATATTTTATTTCGCAAAAAATAAAAAGCGCCGAAAAGGCGCTTCTCTACCATAAGAAGAGGGAAAATCCCCCTCATTCCTGTGCGATATATCTGCGCCTTATTGCTCAGGTCTCTCCCAAAATGGAAAGCCTTTGCAGTCAGAACGAATGTCTGTTCTCAGTATACCATGCCGGGACTGAATATACAATAAAATGTTGCCTGTGAAATTTAGTTGAAGCTTATATTATGTTAAAAGATTTTTTATGGGAACGTTAGTCGCATTTGGATTTTAACAGACACAGAAATGAAGCAGCTTGTCCTCAAACGGACATATATGATACAATCATGATACTATTTTATAACGTACAGTAAGGGGAAGATTATGGAGAAACAGTTTACAATTATGGTTGTTGAGGATGATACAAATATTAATAACCTTTTAAAAACAGCTCTGGAAAAAGCCGGATATAAAGTTCTCCAGGCGTTTTCCGGAACAGAGGCGGAACTGATACTTCAGATGAGGAACTCCATTGCTCTTGTCCTGTTGGATCTTATGTTACCGGGGATTTCCGGCGAAGAAGTCCTAAAACATATCCGGGAAAGGGGAAATCTTCCTGTGATTGTCTTAACGGCAAGAGACAGTCTGGATGAAAAGATCGGGATGCTGACCCAGGGAGCAGACGATTATATTACCAAACCCTTTGAAATCCCGGAAGTGATCGCAAGGATCCAAGTCCAGCTGCGGCATGCGGGAAGGGAAATTGAAAACAAACAGATGACCTATCGCGATCTGGTCCTGGATAAGGTCACTTATCAGGTCAGGATTGAAGGGAAAGAGGTCCCCCAGATCACAAAACAGGAGTTTGCCATACTTGAGCTTTTGGTAAGCCATCCGAAGCAGGTTTTCAGCAAAGAGGATATTTTTTCCTATGCCTGGAATGAGCCCTATATGGGGGAAACGAAAACCCTGGATGTACATATCAGTAATATCCGGAAGAAAATAAAACAGGTTACAACTGACGAATATATTGAGACAGTCTGGGGGATCGGATACCGGCTTCACTCGTAGATTTACTCTTTTTTTACTTTTGATTTGCTTTTTATTTGGACTTTCCCGATAAGATAGCATCAGAAACAAAAAAGGAGATGAAAGACTTGAGTGAATATTTACTTTGCACAAGAGGGTTAACGAAACGGTTTGGCCATCACAATGCGGTAGATCATGTGGATCTTCATATACAAAAGGGGGCTATTTACGGATTTATCGGAAGAAACGGTGCAGGAAAGACAACCTGTCTGAAGATGATCAGCGGCCTTTCCACTCCCACAGAAGGAGAAATTGAAATTTTCGGTTATAAAGGAAGAGAATTGGAACAGATGCGTTCCAGGATCGGCTGTCTGATCGAAGCCCCGGGGCTGTATGAAAATATGACAGCATATGAGAATCTGAAGACAAAGTGCCTGTTCTGCGGCATTCATAAAAAAGGATATATTGAAGATATCCTGGATACAGTGGGGCTTGGTGATACCGGCAAAAAGCAAACAAAGCACTTTTCACTGGGGATGAAACAACGTCTCGGCATAGGACTTGCATTAGTTGGAGAACCTGATCTTCTGGTTCTCGATGAACCTATAAACGGTCTGGATCCCCAGGGGATTGCGGAAGTAAGAGATACGCTTCACCGGCTTCAGCAGGAGCGGAATATGACGATCCTGATATCCAGCCATATTTTAGAGGAACTGTCCAAGATTGCTACTGATTATGGGATTATCCATGACGGAACTCTTCTTCAGGAACTTACAAAAGAAGAACTGATGCGCCGCTGCAGCGAAAGAATTGAAATCACACTGGATATGCCGGAACGCGCAATCCCTGTATTAGACAGACTGGGCTTTACCCAGTACCAGGTGACGGATAAAACACACATACAGGTTTATGAAAGATTAAACGAAAGCGCCGAACTAAACATGGAACTTACAAAAGCCGGCATCCCGGTCAGAGGGATTACCATAACAAGCGAAGAACTGGAATCTTATTATCTGAATCTGACGGGAGGTGTTTCAAATGTTTAATTGTATAAAAATGGATCTGTATCGTATGTTTCGGATGAAAAGTTTTTATGTGATCGGAATTATACTGGCTGCAGCTACGTTTTTCACCACATCTATGTCTGTGCTTGACTATAATATGATGAAGGAAGAAGCGGGACAAAATTCCCAGGTATATGAGCAGGAGACCAGTTCGGATGAGGAGCCGGTCAATCTGGGGATGGATGTTACAATTCCTACCCGGCCTGGGGAGATGGTGACTGTATATGACCAGGTCTATGCCAATCTCCACGGGAAGTTTATTGCCCTGTTTATGGTGATTTTTGCCGTACTGTTTTCTGCTTCCGATCTCAGCAGCGGTTATATAAAAAATATCGGAGGGCAAATGAAAAACCGTGGGAATCTTATCCTGTCAAAGGCAGTAGCGCTGTTTGTCTATACCGTCCTGACAATGCTTT
This sequence comes from uncultured Mediterraneibacter sp., assembly GCA_944376695.1. Classification (GTDB taxonomy): domain Bacteria; phylum Bacillota; class Clostridia; order Lachnospirales; family Lachnospiraceae; genus Mediterraneibacter. Next base: position 20,716 of record CALWDM010000034.1, read on the forward strand.
TTTATCTTTGCATACAGACTGTGGCCCAGGCAGTCTGCTTTCATGAATTACAGCTGGGATCGCTCAGGGATTTAGCGGTATATTCAGCAATACAGATTCTGCTCCATTATGTACTGCTTCTGATCTGCATGGCCATTACGATCATTACTCGGAGTAAGGTGTTCAGTATGGCGTTCGCGGTTTTATTCTGCATGAATGTGATGGTGATCCTATATAGCACAGTCGATAAAATCCTGGCAAGATTCGGGATTGAGGATTTCAATATGCTCCAGTATACGGTAACAGGAAGAATGGCGCTTCTGGAGATGGCGCCATCGGCCGGGGGCTGTGTAAAAGCAGTGACCGTTGCGGTCGTTTTTGGACTGGCAGTGCTGGCACTGTCCAGTCAGATATTCAGAAAGAGAGATATATAAATTGAAAATACTGGTTTGTTTTCTGATCGCAGTAATTATAGTCCAATGTTTTATTCTGTGGAAATATCAGCGGCAGGTGCGTGACATCTGCCGCCAGTTGTCATTTCTTCTTAAAAATGACAGCAATATGCTTGTTACGGGCGATACGGGATTTGGCGGACTGGAGGAACTGATGGAGATATTGAACCAATTGTTGCTGAACCGCAAAAAAGAGCACAAAAAGTATCTTGAAAAGGAGCAGATGATCTCTGATACTTACACAAATCTTTCCCATGATATCCGGACGCCTCTGACTTCTCTGGACGGTTATTTTCAATTGCTGGAGAAAAGCGAGGACGCAGAAGAACAGAAACATTATATGGATATCATACAGGAACGGATCCACAGCCTGAAAGAAATGCTGGAAGAGTTTTTTCTGTTTACCAAGCTGAAAAATGAAAGCTATCATCTGGAACTAAAACATTGCTGTGTGAATCAGGTTTTGAAACAGACTATCTTTTCTTATTATGATGAATGGACTGCAAAAGGAATTGAACCGGATATCCATATAACGGATAAATTATTGTACATTGATGGAAATGAGACGGCTCTTCAGCGAGTGTTCCAGAATGTGATAAAAAATGCTCTCGATCATGGGGCAAATGGAATTGGAATAGCTCTGGAAGAAAGAAACGGAAAAAGCCTGATCCGGATCTGGAATGAAGTCAACGATCCGGAAAAGATTGATCCAGAGAAGGTGTTTGAACGGTTTTATAAGGCGGATACAGCCAGGAGCAGGACATCCAGCGGCCTCGGACTCTCTATTGCAAAAGAATTTACCGAGAGGATGCATGGAAAAATCTTTGCTGAACTTACAGGTAATATTTTCTGTATCAAAATCCAGTTTGGATAATATATGACATATCTGCATTGCCAGATGGAAAAGGATAACCTGGTTTTTTATATTATCATAACTGCTCCTGGTATTATCATAACTGCTCTTTGTAAGTTAGATTCTTATAACTGATTTTTACGGATGCATTGCCTCGTGCTCCCTTTTGATCTCAGCAAAGCAGTCCGGCGCGGTCCACCCGCTGTTCGTCGGAGTGAGAATCGCCTTGTAAGGGAAGGGGCCTGCCCCGCATTTTCTCAGCGCGGCAAGCGCCTGGTTGAGCCGCCTGTCGTCAAGAAAGCAGAAGACGAGCATGGTATCCGGAAGTTCCGGGCCGTCATAAGTGCCCTCAGCAGGCGTCATTTCTTTGATCCCGGCGAGGACGCCCAGAGGCTGGTTATATTCTGAAGGGGCTACCTTTTTCAGCCGGACATGGAGCGGGAACAGGGCCATCTCAAGTTTTAAGAGACGGTCTTTTTCGGGTGGATTAAAAAGTAAGATTGTTTCTTTCATATAATAAATTCTCCTGAAATTATATTTGCAGTCTTTATTTTAAATGAAACAAGAGAAAAAGGAAAGGGCTTCCTCGGGAAAATCAGAGAAAACAGCAGCAGTAACAGGCTGGAGAAAGATTCATATTTATATTATAGAAGGAATGCGGTTATGTACGGAGGGCGCGGGAATGAGGCTTTGCGAATTAAGGGACAAAGAGGTGGTCAATATCTGCAGCGGGAGGCGTCTCGGCTGTATCGTGGATGTGGAGATCAATATCTGTAACGGAGAGGTGGAGGCGGTGATCATCCCGGGACCGGGAAAGATTTGCGGATTCCTCGGGACGGACTGCGAGTATGTGATCCCGTTTGCGTGTATCAGGAAGATCGGGCCGGATATCGTGATCGTGGAGATACAGGAAGAAAAGTTTTTGCAAAAATTTTAACGATTGTGTATAATGGACGCAGATTGCAGAATAAGTCCGAAATAAATGCGGAGAAAGGCGGAAAAAGTATGAGATGTCCCTATTGCGGAAACCCGGATACAAGAGTGATCGATTCCAGACCGGCAGAGGATAAGAGTTCCATCCGGAGAAGACGTTCCTGCGACGAGTGCGGGAGGCGTTTCACGACGTACGAGAAAGTAGAGACGATCCCCCTGATCGTCATCAAGAAAGATAATAACCGGGAACAGTACGAGAGATCCAAGATCGAACACGGCGTGCTCAGCGCGTGCTATAAGCGGCCGGTGCCGGCGGAGGCGATCCAGAAGACCATCGACGCCATTGAGCTGGAGATCTTTAACCGGGAGGAGAAGGAAATCCCCAGCAGCGTGATCGGAGAGATCGTCATGGACAAGCTGAAAGACCTGGATCCCGTGGCTTACGTCCGGTTTGCGTCGGTTTACCGGGAATTCAAGGACGCGAATACATTTATGGATGAACTGAAGAAGTTCCTCCAGTAACAGGGCGGAGACAATGATATGCGGACCTATAAGCTGACCATTGCCTATGACGGGACGCGCTATCAGGGATGGCAGAGGCAGGCGAATACCGATCAGACGATCCAGGGGATCCTGGAAAGGACAGTCGGGGATATGCTCAGAAAAACAGGAAATCTCCAGGAGGATTTTCCGGTCGAGGTCAACGGTTCCGGGAGGACGGACGCCGGAGTCCATGCCAGAGGGCAGACTGCCAGCGTTGTACTGCCCGGGCTTGCGGCGGAAGGCTTTTTTACGGAAAAGGTAAACTCCGCTCTTCCGGCGGATATCCGCATCCTGGATGCGGAGCTTGTGAAGAATGGGTTCCATGCCCGCAGGAGCGCGGTGGGAAAAGCGTATGAATATCACATTGACACCGGGGAAAAGCCGGATGTATTTGCAAGACGGTACTGTTATCATTATCCCCATGAGCTGGATCTTGACAGGATGAGAGAGGCGGCGGGATATCTGACCGGAACTCATCCGTTCAGCGGGTATACGGACAAAAAGGATGATAACTCCACAAAGAGGACGATCTATGATATAATGGTCACCGGACAAGGCAGCAGGGTGATTCTTGAATACAGGGGGACAGGCTTTTTGTATCACATGGTGCGCATACTGACAGGCACGCTGATCGAGGCGGGCGCACATCAGCGCTCCGCGGAGAGCGTCCTTGACGCGCTGAGGTCGGGAGACAGGTCCCGGGCCGGCTTTCTCGCCCCGGCGGGAGGGCTGTTTCTGAAAGAGGTATGGTACAGATAGAGAGAAACAGGGACAGATACAGACGGATCTGTCCCTCATTCAGTCCGGGGACGGATGGATTGTAAGGAGGAAATGTATGAAACTCATATCATGGAATGTAAATGGCATACGGGCGTGTGTCCAGAAAGGCTTCCTGGATTTCTTTAAGGAAGCGGACGCGGATATCTTCTGCATCCAGGAGACGAAGATGCAGGAAGGACAGCTATCACTGGACCTTCCGGGCTATCACCAGTATTGGAATTACGCCGTCAGAAAAGGATACTCGGGGACTGCGGTATTCACAAAAAAGGAGCCCCTCTCCGTGTCTTACGGGATCGGAATCGAGGAACATGACCAGGAGGGGCGCGTGATCACCTGTGAATTTGAAGATTTTTATTTTGTCACAGTATACACCCCGAATTCTCAAAATGAGCTGGCAAGGCTGGATTACCGTATGAAGTGGGAGGATGATTTCCGCGCTTATCTGAAAGATCTGGAGAAGACAAAACCAGTCGTCGTGACAGGGGATATGAATGTGGCGCATAAAGAGATCGACCTGAAGAATCCGAAGACAAACCGGAAAAATGCCGGATTTACGGACGAAGAGCGCCAGAAGTTCACCGAGCTCCTGGATGCGGGATTTATCGATACGTTCCGGTATTTCTATCCGGATCAGGAGGGAATTTATTCCTGGTGGTCATACCGGTTCAGCGCGCGGGCAAAGAACGCAGGGTGGCGTATTGATTACTTCTGCGTATCCGAGGCGCTTAAGGACAGGCTGGAGGACGCAAAGATCCTGACTGATGTTATGGGATCTGACCACTGCCCGGTAGAGCTTGACCTGAAAGACTGAGGACAGGCATAAGTCTTCCAAAATGCACAAAATCAAAAGATTAGATATAGAATAAAGAGGAAAGAAGGAATATAAAATGACAAAGATCGACATTATCTCCGGCTTCCTCGGAGCCGGAAAGACAACACTGATCAAAAAACTGCTCTCAGAGGCATTCAAAGGGGAGCAGGTCGTGCTGATCGAAAATGAATTCGGGGAGATCGGCATAGACGGCGGGTTCCTCAAAGAATCCGGCATCGAGATCCGTGAGATGAACTCCGGGTGCATCTGCTGCTCTCTGGTAGGTGATTTCGGAAAATCCCTGCGTGAGGTAGTTGATACTTATCATCCCGACAGGATTCTCATCGAGCCTTCAGGAGTGGGAAAGCTCTCGGATGTGATCAAAGCGGTCCGGGATGTACAGGGCGACATCGACGCGCAGCTCAACAGCTTCAGCACAGTCGTGGATGTGACAAAGTGCAGGATCTACCGGAAAAATTTCGGAGAGTTCTTCAGCAACCAGATCGAGTATGCCGGCGCGGTGATCTTAAGCCGGACAGATAAGGCAAAGCCGGAGAAAGTGGAAGAGAGCATGGCCCTGCTGAGAGAACTCAACAGCAAAGCCCCGTTTATCACGACCCCGATCGCGCAGCTTCCGGGGGAGAAGATCCTGGAGACAATGGAATCCAGCAAGTCGCTGGAAGAAGAGCTGCTCGAGGAGATCATCTGCCCGGAGTGCGGACATCACCACGAGCACGGACATCATCATCACGGCCACGAGGGGCATCATCATGCGGATGAGGTCTTCACCAGCTGGGGCAGGGAGACGATCCACACATACACAAAGGAGCAGATCTCCGATATCCTCAGGACGCTTGAGGAGGATGGTTCTTACGGCAATGTCCTGCGCGCCAAAGGCATGGTCCCCGGAGCGGACGGAGAGTGGATCTACTTTGATATGGTTCCCGAAGAACATGAGGTGCGCGCCGGAGCGCCGGAATATACCGGGCGTATCTGTGTGATCGGCGCGGAACTTGCGGAGGAGAAACTGGCGGAGCTGTTCGGGCTTGCGTAAGGGAACGTGCTGACGGAAAACGGACTGACGGAACAGAAGGCGGAAAGAGATTTTGTGCAGAAAAAGGCACAGCCCAGATATATAGAAATGAGACGGGAGTGGACAGAGATGGAAGAACCGAACGTAATGGTCTATTTGATGACCGGATTCCTGGACAGCGGCAAGACGCAGTTCCTTAACTTTACCCTGAAACAGGATTATTTCCAGATCGACGGGAAGACTCTCCTCATCCTCTGCGAAGAGGGGGAGGAAGAGTATGACCCCATGGAAATGCTGAAGTACGGCGTTGTGATCGAACGGGTGGAAGACCAGGAAGACCTGACGGAAGAATGGCTGGAAGAGATGGACAAAAAGCATGAGCCGGAACGTGTCGTGGTCGAATATAACGGGATGTGGAAGGTCAGTGACTTTGAGAGCCTCAGGCTTCCGGACGGATGGGCGATCGAGCAGAAGCTCACGACACTGGATGCCAGTACGTTCCAGATGTATCTGACAAACTTAAAACCGCTTTTTGTGGAGATGGTCAGGAATGCAGAGCTTGTGCTGTTCAACCGGTGCGAAGATATCAAGCCGCTGGCCGGATACCGCAGGAGTGTAAAGGTGGTAAGCCCTCAGGCGGAGGTCATCTTTGAGGATGAGAACGGAGAGGTGGAAAATATCTTTGAGGATGACGTGCCTTATGACCTGAAAGCTCCGGTCATTGAGATCGCGAAAGAAGATTATGGGATCTGGTATGTGGATATGATGGAAAACCCGGACCGGTATAAGGGAAAAGTAGTAGAGTTTACGGCAAAGGTAATAAAACCCAGGTCATTCCCATCCAAAGTATTCCTGCCCGGGCGCATGGCAATGACCTGCTGCGCGGATGATACGACATTTCTCGGGTATGTGTGCAAAAGTCCCTATGCCCCGAAGCTGAAACCGGGAGACTGGGTAAAGGTACGGGCAAAGGTGGGTTTTGCCAATGTCTCTGTATACCGGGGCACAGGTCCTGTCCTGGAGGCGGAGTACATCGAGGAAGCACAGCCCATCGAGGAACTGGTATACTTTAACTAAACGGATCTGCAAAATGTAGCCGGGGCGGACGCAGCCCTGGAGCTCATAGTGATAAATGCCTGCCAGACAGGGCAGGGGGATATGGAAGGAGGACACGGATATGGAAAAAAATTATGATGTGATCGCATTGGGAGAGCTGCTGGTAGATTTTACGATGAACGGGCAGAGCAGCCAGGGCAACGGGATGTTCGAGGCATGTCCGGGCGGAGCGCCCTGCAATGTGCTGGCGCTTCTGAATAAAATGGGAAAGAAGACCGCATTTGTCGGAAAGGTCGGAAAGGACCAGTTCGGCACAATGCTCAGGAAAACGATCACAGAAGCCGGGATCGATGCATCCCATCTCATGACAGACGATGCGGTAAACACAACACTGGCATTTGTGCACACATTCCCGGACGGTGACAGAGAATTTTCGTTTTACCGTAATCCGGGGGCTGACATGATGCTCACAGAGGAGGAAGTGGATCCCGCATTCATCAGCCAGGCGCGGATCTTCCACTTCGGCACACTTTCCATGACGAATGACGGCGTGCGCGCCGCGACAAAGAAAGCCGTGCAGGCGGCAAAGGACGGCGGGCGCCTGATCTCCTTTGACCCCAATTTAAGACCGCCGCTGTGGAGCTCCCTTGACCTTGCGAAAGAGCAGATGGAGTATGGGTTCAGCGTATGCGATATCCTGAAGATCTCTGACAATGAGATCCAGTTCGTGTCCGGAAAGGAAGACTACGATGAGGGGATCGCGTATCTTCAGGAAAAATATGATATCCCGCTGATCCTCCTGACTATGGGGAAAGATGGAAGCAGGGCTTACTATAAAGGAATGCGGGTAGAGCGCCCGGGATTTTCCGTACAGACGATTGAGACGACAGGGGCCGGGGATACGTTCGGGGGAAGCTCTCTTAACTATCTCCTGGAGCATGATTTCCATAATCTCACAGAAGAAGAGCTGGGCGAGATGCTCACATTCGCCAATGCAGCGGCAGCCATCGTCACTACGAGGAAAGGGGCGATCAGGGCGATGCCGGAGAGAGAGGAAGTAGAGCAGCTCATAAAAGGATAAAGCTGTATTTGTGGGGGAGCCTGTGATTGAGTAAAACGTCCGAAAACACCGAAGCGGGTGTGTCGAAGACGTATTCAGCGCGGGGATAT
>CALWDM010000035.1 GCA_944376695.1 uncultured Mediterraneibacter sp.
AAGCGTGGCGTTAATTGTCCGGCGGATGCCTGAGGCGGAGCCGAATCTTCCGCCGGACAATTGCTTTTAGCCATGTTTTCTCCCTTTTACGTCTTTCCCAGATTACGGAACCGGAACCCAAGCCATATCCCCGCCCGCCGCGAAAACGTCTGCATCAAACTCACGGTTTTCGGACGTTATACTTACAAAGAAGGCTCCCCCGCAAATCCAGATTTCCCCATCAGATAATCTATAAACTGCTGCGCTGTCCGCCCGGACAGTCCGCCGTGGGACAGTTCCCACTTGTTTGCTTCCAGCAGGAGTTCTTCTTCCGGCATGTCGATGCCGCCTTTCTTTGCCAGTACCCGTACGATTTCCTGGAATTCTTTCTTATCCGGAGAACCAAAATAGATCGTCACGCCAAACCGGGCCACAAGTGACAGCTTTTCCTGTACCGTGTCATTCGTGTGCAGCTCTTCATCCCGGTCCGCCTTATCCCTGAATGTCTCCCGGATCAGATGCCTGCGGTTGGATGTGGCATAGATCAGTACATTCTCCGGCTTACGTTCCAGTCCTCCCTCGATCACCGCCTTGAGATACTTGTATTCGATCTCAAACTCCTCAAATGAAAGGTCATCCATATAGATAATGAATTTATAATTGCGGTTTTTGATCTGGGAGATCACTTCATTCAGATCTTTAAACTGATGTTTGTACACCTCGATCATCCTGAGTCCCTGATCATAATACTGGTTCAGGATGGCTTTGATGGATGAGGACTTGCCAGTGCCCGCATCGCCGAACAGCAGGCAGTTATTTGCCCTGCGCCCCTGCACGAAAGCTTCTGTATTGTCGATCAGTTTTTTCTTTGCGATCTCATATCCGACCAGGTCGTCCAGATGGACATGAGCAATATTTGTGATCGGTACGATCTCCATCCTGCCGCCCTCAGGGTGTTCGATGCGGAACGCCTTGTGCAGGCCGAGCTTGCCTACGCCGAACTCCTTATAAAACTGTGTCATCTTCCGCTGAAAATCGGAAACGTCTGATGCTCTTCCCAGCCCTTCCGCCAGATGGCAGATGCGGTCCCGGATACGCCGGTTAAAGATTTTCCCGTTTCTTCTGCCGTTTTTATAATCCAGGAGAATCTGCATACAGCCGGCTCCCAGACTCTTTTCCATTGCAGAGAAATCATAGTCGAACAGTTCTTTGAAAATCTCAAAATCATGAAGCGCAACCTCATTGATGCTCCCCTCGGTGTCCCCGATGATCTCGCAGGAAGTGCTGTAAGCATTTTCGTCATTGACAAGAAGAAAGGTAAGATAAGTATGCCAGAGATTTCTTTCAAACCCATGGCTTACAGACAATTCCAGAAGTCTGTTGATACATTCAAAAAGGAGACTGCTCAGATCTTCCCTGTTGTAATAATCATTGTCATGATTATCCATAAGAAATGCCATATCTTTCAGGAGTTCTCCAAAATCCATATTCTTATACAGCATCAGTTCACTGGTACGCATTTCATCTCTTCCTTTCCATATTCTGTGCCGTCTGTCCCTTATTAATAATTCCCTAAAATTTTCAGATTCTGCGCTTCTTCCCGCAGGCCGCGTATCGCATTTTTCACTGCCGCCTCCTCAAGGTTCCCCTCAAAATCTACAAAAAAGCAGTATTCCCACGGTCTTCCTTTGACAGGACGAGACTCGATCTTGGACATATTCAGGTCATTGTAGATGAAATGTGAGAGAATCCTGTACAGGGAACCGCTCTGATGAGGCAGCTCAAATCGGATGCTGATCCTGGACGCATCCTTCAGGAATACTTTCTGGTTTGTGACTACAATAAAGCGGGTAGAATTATCCGCATCATCATTGATTTCATCTACCAGCACCTCTAAGCCGTGCAGCTTCGCCGCGTAAGCGCTGCACACAGCCACCTGAGAAATATCATGCTCTTTAAGAACCTTCTTTGCGGCGATGGCAGTATTTACCACGCTGATCCTCTGCCAGTCCGGGTGCGCGTCCAGGAACCTCGACGTCTGCATCAGAGCTTCCGTCTTTGAGTATACACGCTGAATGTCAGAGAGCTTTGTTCCGGGCAGACCGGAAAGAGTATGTACAATCGGAAGGATTGTCTCTGCCACAATATAATTTTCAAATTCATCCAGCAGATCATACATTTCAATGACTGGTCCGGCAGTAGAGTTTTCTATCGGAAGAACCGCATAATCAGCTGCTCCTTCTTCGATCGCTTCCATAGCGTCCCGAAACGTACGCACGTGGAAACTGTTCACCTTCTCTCCGAAAAACTGGCGCATCGCTGCCTGCCCGTACGCTCCTTCTGTTCCCTGGAACACAACCCGGGCGTTCTGCTTATCCAGATCATCGATCCGAATAAACGGGAGCCGCCCCAGAGCTCCTGCCTCCACCAGCTGCTGATACTGGAGTTTCCTGCTCATGGACATAAGCTGCTGATAAAGCTCCTGGATCCCCTTTTTATTGAAGTCTCCGGTCACCTTTGAGGCCACATCCGCCAGTTTTTCTTTCTCCCTTTGCCGGTCAAAAACCTTTCTCCCTTCCTTTACTTTATATTCGCCGACTTCCTCGCAGACCTTCATTCTCCTGACGTACAGTTCCACGATCTGACTGTCGATCCCGTCCAGTCTCTCTCTGAGTTCTTCCAGTGATGCCATTGCCGTATCTCTCCCTTCTCCAGTATCACAGGGTAATGTTTCTTCCTATTACCCTGGTTTTTAACACTTACGGCCCATTATATTACATTTTTCAGGCAAAATCTACTTTTCAAAATAAAAAGATTCTGATCTTTGAAATCAGGTTGAAAAACGCACCGTTTTATTATATGATTAGGTGAAGAATTCAGGGATATGAGGATCGTTCTATTCTCTCTGAGAACGCGGGTTTGAAAAGAACGATCCCTGTACAAAGGAAAAGGCAGGCTGCTGGCATACGGCCGCGCTTCCCGTTTGACCTGGGACAGGAAAAACATCCCCGGATTAAGGAGGTTATTTATGAGACATTTGATGAGCCCGCTGGATTTTTCAGTGGAGGAGCTTGATAAACTTCTGGATCTCGCCCAGGATATCGAGGCGCACCGCGAGAAATATGCACATGCGTGCGATGGGAAAAAACTTGCCACCCTCTTCTATGAGCCAAGCACGCGAACACGGCTAAGCCACGAGGCAGCCATGCTGAATCTCGGCGGCAGCGTTATGGGATTTTCTTCCGCAGACTCCAGCTCTGCCGCAAAGGGAGAGAGCGTATCTGATACGATCCGCACCATCTCATGCTACGCAGATATCTGTGCAATGAGACATCCAAAAGAAGGGGCCCCCATGGTCGCATGCCAGCACTCTTCCATCCCGGTCATCAACGCGGGAGACGGAGGACACCAGCACCCAACGCAGACACTGACTGACCTGCTGACGATCCGCAGCCTGAAGGGCCGGCTCGGCAATATGACGATCGGTCTGTGTGGGGACCTGAAATTCGGACGTACAGTCCATTCCCTGATCAACGCTCTGGTCAGATATGAGGACATCCGTTTTATCCTGATCTCTCCGGAGGAACTTCGTCTACCCGAATATATCCGTCATGACGTCCTGGACAAAAAGCAGATCCCTTACGAGGAAGTCGTCCGTCTGGAGGACGCCATGCCGAACCTGGACATCCTGTACATGACCAGAGTCCAGAAGGAACGTTTCTTTAACGAAGACGATTATGTAAGAATGAAGGATTTTTACATCCTGGATAAGGCAAAAATGAAGCTTGCTCCTCTGGACATGTATGTGCTTCATCCGCTTCCAAGAGTAAATGAGATTTCCGTGGAGGTCGACGATGATCCCCGCGCTGCATATTTCCGCCAGGTACAGTACGGTGTCTACGTCCGCATGGCACTCATCCTGACTCTCCTGGACATCCATGTCGACTGATATTGTAGTAGAAAGGATTAAACCATGGTAAAAAATACATTAAACGTGGGCCGTATTTCCGAAGGCTTTGTTCTGGACCATATCGAGGCAGGCAAGAGCATGGAGATTTACAATTATCTCCACCTTGACAAACTTGACTGCTGTGTGGCCATTATCAAAAATGCAAAGAGCAGCAAAATGGGAAAAAAGGATATCATGAAGATCGAATGTCCCATCGATTTTATGGATCTGGATATTCTCGGCTTCATCGATCACAATATCACCGTGAATATCATCGAGGACGGAGAGATTATCTCCAAAAAGCCGCTCTCTCTCCCGAAAGAGATCCGCAATGTAATCAAGTGCAAGAATCCAAGATGTATTACGTCTATTGAGCAGGAGCTGGATCATGTGTTTGTGCTCACGGACGAGGAAAATCAGATTTACCGCTGCAAATACTGTGAAGAGAAATACCGCAGGCACTAGTATACAAATACCGTACAGATCATGGAGCATCCTCCTGTGATCTGTACGGTTTCCTTTTGGGTGCATCAGCACTCTTCCGCTATTTTTAACAGCAGTCTCTCCGTGTCCTCCCAGCCGAGGCACGGGTCAGTGATCGACTTCCCATACATTCTGTTCTCATCGATCTTCTGGCATCCTTCCTCAAGGTAGCTCTCGATCATGACGCCTTTGATCAGCGTCCTCAGCTCCGGATTATATTTCCGGCTGTGGAGTACTTCGCTCACAATGCGGATCTGTTCCCTGAACTGTTTATTCGAGTTGGAATGATTTGCATCCACGACAGCAGCAGGGTTTTTCAGTTCGCGCTGCTGGTACATGTCAAGGAGACGGACCAGATCCTCATAATGATAGTTCGGAATACACGTGCCGTATTTATCCACGCCTCCCCTCAGTATCACATGGGCCAGATCATTTCCGTCTGTGGTCACATCCATCCCCCGGTAGATAAAAGTATGCGAGCTCTGCGCTGCCACGACGGAATTGAGCATCACAGAGAAGTCCCCGCTGGTCGGGTTTTTCATCCCCACCGGGATATCCATGCCGCTTGCGGTAAGACGGTGCTGCTGGTTCTCAACAGAGCGGGCGCCGATCGCCTCATAGGAAAGGATGTCATCCAGGTAGCTTCTGTTCTCAGGATAGAGCATCTCATCCGCGGCTGTAAGACCGCTCTCCTTAATGGATCTTGTATGCAGCTTTCTTATCGCTATGATCCCTGCCAGCAGGTCAGGAGCCTGATCCGGCTCCGGCTGGTGGAGCATTCCTTTATATCCTTCGCCGGTGGTACGGGGCTTGTTTGTGTAGATCCTCGGGATGATCATGAGGCGGTCGGAAACCTTCTCATTCACACCTGCAAGACGGTTTACATACTCACATACAGAATCCTCGTTGTCCGCGGAACATGGCCCTACGATCACAATGAACTTATCGGACTTTCCGGTGAAAATGTCCCGGATTTCCTGGTCTCTCTTTTTCTTGATCTCCAGGATCTCTTCTGAGAGCGGGTACTCTGCCTTGAGATCTGCCGGGAGCGGCAGCTCTGCATTTATCTTCATTCCCATTTTTCATACCTCCAAAAAAATACTGTGTTAAGCAAGACGATAAGCCGGGTTATGTCGTGGGCGATCATCTGTCTAGGCACAGCGTCGCCGCTGTGCTCGAGCGACCAACCTGAAGCGCGGCGGGCAGCCGCATTGCTTCTATCCGGTCTTGCTTCGGATGGGGTTTACATGTGCCCTCTCTGTTACCAGCGAGGCGGTAGTCTCTTACACTGCCTTTCCACCCTTACCCGGGCGGAAGGCTCAAAAGAAGCGTCTCTGTCTTCTTCTCAGCCCTCCGCCCGGGCGGTTTATTTCTGTTGCACTGGCCTTGGAGTCGCCTCCACCGGACGTTATCCGGCATCCTGCCCTGTGAAGCCCGGACTTTCCTCGTCTGCGGCCTTTCGGCACCTGCAGCCGCGATCGCCTGTCTTACTTAACACAGTATTTGATTATACTATATGAAAATTAAAAATGCCACTGTTTCTTGACAATTAAAACTTATTCTCCTGGAAACCGGGGACTGTCTTTTCCTTCAAACGGTCGTTGAGCATCTGATACGGCTTTGGCATCACGTCAAGACTGCCCTGCTCCTTCATCCACGATCAGCCCGTCCCCGTCCGCCGCGGAGGTGGCAAGCGCATCGCACCGCTCATTCTGAGGATGTCCGTCATGGCCTTTCACCCAGTGGAAGCTTGTGCTGTGCGGCTCTTTCGCGCTCAGCAGGCGTTTCCACAGGTCCACGTTCCTGACCGGTTCATTCTTGCCCCGCTTCCAGCCCTTTTTGATCCATCCGTCTACCCAGTGCTGGTTAAATGCATTTACCACGTACTGGGAATCCGAATAAATCTCTACCGTACAGGGGCGGTTCAAGGCTTCCAGACCGGCGATGACAGCCATCAGCTCCATCCGGTTATTAGTCGTCCTGACATACCCCTGAGATATTTCTTTTACATGCAGCTCCCCTTTTGTGTCCACATACTCGAGTACAGTCCCGTATCCTCCGGGTCCGTCCGGATTCCCCCTGGCCGCGCCGTCTGTATAGATCTTAACAAGCATATCTCTTTCTCTCCACCGTTATTTTTCTGAGCTGTCCAGGAGAAAACTCTGCCCCTCCCGCTCGATCTTCATAATGCGTTCCCTGTAATCCCGGGTGCACGGTTCCAGCATAAGGCGGTCATAGACGTCATAACTTCCCCAGAAATGCATGGGAAATACGTAGTTTGTGTCCGTCCTTTTCATAAAGCAGTCAATGCCCCAGCAGTACTGTTCCCCGAGCCGGGGATCCACAGGCACAAAAGCCGCGTCGATCTTCTCTCCCTGGAGCTTGTTAATCTCAGACTGATAGGAACGCCTCATCCCTGCGTTATATTCCTCCGGCTCGCCCTCCCAGTGCCACCAGTTCAGGTCTCCGGCATGGTACAGAGTCTTTCCGTGATAATGGACCAGAAACGCCACTCCCTCATCATTTGAGCGCAGTGCGCGCACTCTGCATCCCGCGGTTTCCGCCTCTTCACCGGGCCTGAGATGGGAAACCTCCTCTGATCCTGCCGGGACATCCCAGGACAGGATATAATAAATTTCCTTAAACACGTTCCGGAATTCGTAAATACTTTTACTGTAATGATCGTAATGCCCGTGGCTTACAAATACGAACATTTTTTTCGAGCTGTCCAGTTCCGGCACTGTTCCCTTATAGTAATCAAAAAGAAAATACGCGTCGTCTGTCTCAACGAGGAATCCGCTGTGTCCTAAATATGTTATTTTCATCATAAACTCAAATTCTCCACAACCTGTACTGTCTCCATGAGGATATACTCCATATCCTCTTTTGCTGTCTTTGCGCTTTCCGGCAGGTTCATAAGCAGCGTCTTCTTCCGGATACCTGCCATCATCCTGTCCATCATGGACGCCTTTGTATATCTCAGGTTATATGCCCTGAGCGCTTCCGGGATCCCCGGGATGAGCATCTCCGCTGCATCAGACAATGCCTCCGGCGCACAGTCTCCGTCCTGATACCCCACAGCGCCTGTGGTCAGGATCAGGTCTACTGCCCCTGAATCCGAAAGCTGGCGCAGCACTGTGGCGACAACTTCCCTCTCCTGGGGAAGGACGCTGGCCGCCTTCACCTCAAATCCAACCTGCTCCAGCATCCGTTTCAGAGCGGACGCCGCAGCGCTCTCTGCCTTTGCCTTGTAAATCCCACTGTCGATCGTAAAAATTGCTGCTCTCATCATCTGTACCCCTTTCCGTTATGATTTTTCACTTCTCCCCTGTATGCATCACTGCCCGAGAATGCGTTCGGAGATCCGCTGCGCATTCCGGTATACGGTCTCCGGAGATTCCCCGATAAAGAATTCCCCGTCTCTGTACACTACTTTTCCGTTGATCATCGTCATCCTGACATTCTGCTTGCTTCCGCTGTACACGATATTTTTCTCGATATTATGAAGCGGCTGCATATTCGGCTGCATGAGGTCGATCAGGATCAGGTCCGCCCTTTTCCCGCAGGAGAGCACATCGCAGTCATCCAGCCCCATGGCATGGGCCCCGTTTACTGCCGCCATCTTGAGCACATCCATCGCAGGCACCGCTTCCGGGTCATCGCACAGCACTTTCTGAAGCCCTGTCACGAGGAACATCTCACGGAACATGTCCAGGCAGTTATTGCTGGCAGGTCCGTCCGTCCCGATCGCCACAGGGATCCCCAGATCCAGATATCTTCTGACCGGGGCAATGCCGCTTGCAAGCTTCAGGTTTGACGCCGGGTTTGTCACCACGCTGATCCCTCTGTCTCTGATGATGTCAAAGTCACTGTCATCCATGTGCACGCCGTGGAAAAGGCATCCTCCATATTGGAACAGCCCCAGGGAATCCATGTACGCGACAGGACTCATGCCGGAGCGCTCCCGGCATTCTTCCACTTCCTTTTTCGTCTCTGAGCAGTGTACACATACCGGAGCCTTATATTTCTCCGCCAGGGCCGCGATCTGCTCCATCCTCTCCCGGTTGGTCGTGTACTCTGCGTGAAAGCCAATCTGATAGGACAGAAGGCTGTCCGGATTTTTATTGTATTCAATGTAATCCTTCTCCATCTCTTCCACTGTCCCGCCGAAATCATTCATATCTCCGCAGAACACCATGCGGAACCCGGTCTCCTCAGCTGCCCTTGCGCTGTCTTTTTTGAGCTTGTACATATCAAAGACCGATGTGATCCCACTGGTCAGGTACTCCATGACCGCCAGCTTCGTAAGCCAGTAAATATCATCGGATTTAAGCTCTGCCTCCGCCGGGAACACTTTGTCAAACAGCCACTCCTGAAGCTTCATATCATCCGCATAAGACCGCAGGAATGTCATCGGGGAGTGGGTATGCGCGTTTTTAAAACCGGGCATGACCAGGTTCCCGCGCGCATCGATCTCCTCATCCCACCCGCTGGAAGCCTGTTTCTTCTGATTCCCTTTCTCCTGCGCAGCCCCAGCGCCGTCTTCTTCCTGCGCTTTCTCTTTTCCCTGTTCTTCCCTGACAGATATGATCCTGACGTCTTCGATCCCGATCTCCCCGGAGAAAATCTCTCTCCCCGGTTCCATTGTCAGTATCCTGGCATTATAGATCCTTGTCCTCATCTCTGCTTCCATGCTCCCTTCATCTATCTCAGTCATTTTTATCCAAGCCGCTCTCAGTTACTCTGCTTTAACTTTACATTTTCTCTATGCTCCGGGTCACCAGAAGCTCAAATTCTCCCGAACGCCGGTCTGCGACTTCCTGGACGTCCAGATGGCTCAGCTCCTCGTCCGACAGGCCGCTCGCCATATTGGAGATGCAGGATATCCCACACACTCTGACGCCGGCATGCCGCGCCGCGATCGCCTCGCATGCAGTGCTCATTCCCACCGCGCCGGCTCCGAGGGCAGCATACATCCTGATCTCTGCCGGACTTTCAAAATTCGGTCCTGAAGTCTGGAGATACACGCCTTCCTGAAGCGGGATTTTCTCTTCATCCGCAGTCTTTCGGATCAGTCCCATCAGATCCGGATCATAGATATGTGTCATATCCGGGAAACGTTCCCCGAACTCAGACACGTTTTCCCCGATCAGGGGCGACGGCACAAAACTGGAGATCTGATCTGTGATCAGCATAAAATCTCCCACACGGAACCCTTCTCCCATGCCTCCCGCCGCATTGGTCAGAAAAAGGATCTCAATGCCCATCATCTTCATCAGCCGGACCGGCATGACCACCTCTTCCATAGAATAGCCTTCGTAATAATGCACCCTGCCTTTCATGACCACAGCAGGCACATTCCCGATATATCCCAGCAGGAATCTTCCGTCGTGCCCCTGCACAGTGGAGACCGGGAAACCCGGGATATCCCCATAGGGGATTTCTTTGACGACCTCCATATTCCTGGCATATCCTCCCAGGCCCGAGCCGAGGATCAGTCCCACCCTCGGCTCAAAGTCTGTCACTGACCTGTAATATTCATAGCACTTTAATAATTTTTCGTACTGTGCGCTCATCAGTTCTCCTTCTCGATCTTCCTGCTGACCTTCCCGGCGATCTCCTCTTTGATCTTCGCCACGAATGAATCCAGCCCGCACTGTCCCTCATCTCCTGCGAATCTGCTTCTCACGGAGACTTTGTTCTCTTCTTCTTCCTTTGCCCCCACGACAAGCATGTATGGGATCTTCTTCATCTGCGCCTCACGGATCTTGTACCCGATCTTTTCGGCACGGGTGTCGATCTCTGCGCGGATGCCCGCGTCTTTCAGCGCGTCGAGAACTTTCATGCCGTACTCCATGTGCTTGTCTGAGATCGGGAGCACTTTTACCTGTACCGGAGCAAGCCATGTGGGGAATGCCCCTGCGAAATGCTCGATCAGGATCCCGATAAATCGCTCGATGGATCCGAATACAACGCGGTGGATCATGATCGGTCTGTGTTTCTCTCCGTCCGCGCCTGTGTACTCAAGATCAAACCGGAGCGGAAGCTGGAAGTCAAGCTGGATCGTACCGCACTGCCATGTCCTGCCGATGGAATCCTCCAGGTGGAAGTCGATCTTCGGCCCGTAGAATGCTCCGTCCCCTTCATTTACCACATACGGAAGGCCAATGTCCTCCAGCGCGCTCCTCAGAGCGTCTGTCGCCATTTCCCAGTCCTCATCGCTTCCCATGCTGTCCTCCGGACGTGTGGAGAGCTCTACATGATATTTAAATCCAAAGAGGCTGTACACCTCATCGATCAGTTTTACGACTCCTTTGATCTCGTCCTTGATCTGCTCCGGCATCATGAAAATATGTGCGTCATCCTGGGTAAAGCAGCGTACTCTCATCAGACCGTGGAGCTGTCCGGATTTCTCGTGGCGGTGCACCAGACCGAGCTCGCCCATGCGGATCGGGAGATCACGGTAAGAGCGCGGCTCTGACTCGTATACAAGGATGCCGCCCGGACAGTTCATCGGTTTGATCGCAAAATCAACGTCATCGATCACTGTTGTATACATATTTTCCTTATAGTGATCCCAGTGACCGGATGTCTCCCAGAGATGGCGGCTCAGCATGATCGGAGTATTGATCTCCACATATCCTGCCCTGCGGTGGATCTCTCTCCAGTAGTCAAGAAGCGTATTCTTGAGCACCATCCCATTCGGAAGGAAGAAGGGGAATCCAGGACCTTCTTCGCGCATCATAAACAGCCCCAGTTCTTTTCCAAGCTTTCTGTGGTCGCGCTTCTTCGCTTCCTCGATCATCGTCAGGTACTCTTCCAGCTCTGCTTTCTTCGGGAATGCAGTACCATAGATCCTCTGGAGCATCTTATTGTGCTCGTCCCCTCTCCAGTACGCGCCTGCCAGACTTGTGAGCTTGAATGCCTTCACCGGTTTTGTGGTCATCAGGTGCGGTCCCGCACACAGATCTGTGAACTCGCCCTGGGAATAGAAGCTGATCGTCTCATCCTCCGGAAGATCCTCGATCAGTTCCACCTTATAGTCTTCGTTTTTCTCTTTAAAATACTCGATCGCTTCGTTTCTCGGCATTGTATACTGTTTGATCTCAAGATTCTCTTTGACGATCTTCTTCATCTCTGCCTCGATCTTCTCCAGGTCTTCCGCTGTGAACGGAGTCTCCCTGTCCACATCATAGTAGAACCCGTCAGCAATGGAAGGTCCGATCGCCAGCTTTGTCTCAGGATACAGTCTCTTAATCGCCTGCGCCATAATGTGGGACGCCGTGTGTCGGAACGCGCCCTTTCCTTTTTCATCATTAAATGTCAGGATGCTCAGGTCACAGTCATGGTCAACGACTGTCCTCAGGTCGACGACCTCGCCGTCCACTTCCCCGGCTGTCGCCATCCTTGCCAGCCCCTCGCTGATGTCCAGCGCGATGTCATACACGCTCATCGGCTGCTGATATTCTTTGCTCGATCCGTCTTTTAAAGTGATCTTCATCTTCTTTTCCTTCCTTTCCCTTTTATCTGTCCGATGCTGATCCATAAAACAGAAAAGACATCCCTCCCGGAATGTCTCTCACCTTCTGAATCTATGTCCGCACGGAAACACTCCACGCAGGGACGGGATCAGTATTCCCGCGGTTCCACCCTGCTTGTTTTCCATGGAAAACCTGCTTCATTCGTGTGATGATAACGGAATCACCGTGCCGGATTAGGGCAGCTCCGAGGTGGTCTTCAGTCAGCCGGAACATCAAAGCCCTCGCACCAGACGGGCTTCTCTCTGAGATGGCCGGACAGCTTACTGTCCTCTTCAACGCTTTTGCTTACATCGGTTATTCTACCGCAATGGGGGAGGATATGTCAAGGTGGAAATCTGGATTGATCTCTTTGAGGGCCTCCTCCGCTGTGACTACTCTTTCTTTTGTGATGCAGCTCCGCAGAACTGCGATCCCTTCTTCGTGTTCTTTGATCCCTGAGGTTGAGCCACAGAGATCTTCTATTACCGTACAGTCCACCAGGTCATCATAAAAATCAAAAGCGCTGTGAAGTACGCAACATCCTGTATTCACCCCTGCGAAATAAACCTTATCCACATTATTATCACGGATATACTGCCTCATTTCTTCATTCCAGCAGCTGTACTTGTCTTTGTCAAACACTCTTTCCATGATCGGGACGAGAGTGGGGATGATCTCCGCCTCTTTTGTTCCTGCCATGCAGTCTTTCCAGCCCTCAAATAAATAGCACGCCGTATGCTCGTGATTGACATAACGGGTTCCGGCAGTGATCACTCTGTCCTTGATCTTATCGTGAAAATCCAGTATCTTCCTGTCAAGTCCTTCTGTATATTTGTTCACAAATCCATTCTGCATATCAATGATCAAAAAAAGTATCTTCTTCATAATTCCTCCTGCCTGTCCGACTTTCTCTCTTTCTTTTTTATCTCAGCCCTCCGCTATATTATCTTTTGAAAAAAGCTGTGGATTATTCCATTTCCAACTTCTGTTTTAACCTGTAAAATCTATGCCTTTTGCCGTTGGATCCCATTGCACTTAATAAATTTTAGCATAGAGTCAATTGATTATCCATATAAAATAGGTGGATTCGGTCTTTCTTGTAAATAACCTTGTCTTCGTATATAATAATAGCGATTTCATCTGTTGTTAATACGTCGCATGGAACAACGCAGTACGTCAAATCCCCTTTGAAAAAATAGAACCTTTAAAGTAAACAGAACTACAATTCTAAGAGGAGGTAAGTCTTATGTTTTTTTCTAATGGATTCGTTTATGGTGGACATCCGACAGAGACAATAAAAGTATCCTCTGTAAAACCTTTGGATGATATGATGATGATCATTACTTTTTCCACTGGCGAAAGCCGGTTATTTGACGCAACTATCTTAACAGGAGAAGTGTTCAGGCCTTTAAGAGATAA
This sequence comes from uncultured Mediterraneibacter sp., assembly GCA_944376695.1. Taxonomy (GTDB): domain Bacteria; phylum Bacillota; class Clostridia; order Lachnospirales; family Lachnospiraceae; genus Mediterraneibacter. Next base: position 13,351 of record CALWDM010000035.1, read on the forward strand.
AAGCGTATTTTCCAGACCGATTATCGATCACGGCGTTGTCACATGGAATGACGGAGAGATCGACTGCTCTCCCGAATTCATGTATGAACACAGCTTTGAATATACTTTAGTCTCATAAAAAAGCCATCGGCTCAGGGCATCTTTTCCCCTCACAGCCGATGGCTTTTCATCTTACTTTTTCAGAAGCATCGCCGCCTCATATGGCTTCAGTTCTTCGTTCAGCCGCTCTCCCGGATAGTTATGGATGAGCATCTGCGCATCTTTCCACTCTTCGGACAGAGGGCATCTGACCGGCTCCCCGGTAAAGTTCGCGCAGACGAGCATCCTGCACTCTGCGTCTGTACGCGTATAGGCAAAAATCTGCTCGTCCTCAGGCATCAGGAGGCTGAAATCGCCGTCCGCAAAGACGGGGTATTCTTTCCTTAAGTGTACGAGTTTTTTATAAAACTGATATACAGAATCCGGATCCTCTGTCTCTGACGCTGCATTGATCTCCGTGTAGTTCGGGTTCACAGCGATCCAGGCCGTCCCTGTGGTAAAGCCGGCATTCTCTTCCCCGCTCCACTGCATGGGGGTGCGGGCGTTATCCCGGCTTTTGGCGTAGATCGAATGCATGACATCTTCCAGAGGATATCCCGCCTGCAGCCGCTCATGGTACATATTGATCGTCTCTACATCCCGGTAGTCTGTGATGTCCTTAAACTTCACATTCGTCATTCCCAGCTCTTCCCCCTGATAGATATAAGGGGTGCCCTGCATCCCGTGAAGGACTGCTGCCAGCATCTTCGCGGACTCTGCGCGGTATACGCTGTCGTCTCCCCAGCGTGACACGATGCGGGGCAGATCGTGGTTATCCCAGAACAGGCTGTTCCAGCCTTTTTTGTGAAGCGCGTTCTGCCATTTCGCCAGACATTTTTTCAGCTTCACAAGGGAAAGGGGCGCCAGGTCCCACTTTTCCTTCCCCTCCTGCTGGTCCAGACCGATGTGCTCGAACTGAAACACCATAGAGAATTCGCTTCCGTCGGGGTTGCTGTATTTCTCCGCGATCTCAGGCGTCGCTCCCCAGGCTTCACCGACTGTGATGAGGTCTCCTTTCTGGAATGTCTCCCTGCTCAGTTCACGCAGAAACTCGTGGAGCTTGGGGCCGTTATTCGTGATCCCCAGATCCGGCTCTTTTGCGATCTGGTCGATCACATCCAGACGGAATCCGCCCACGCCTCTGTCCATCCACCAGAGGATCATGTCATAGATTTCTCTCCTTACCTTCGGGTTCTCCCAGTTCAGGTCCGGCTGCTCGGGAGCGAACTGATGGAAATAATACTGCTTTACTTCCGGCACCCACTCCCACGCAGGACCGCCGAACACTGCCTTCATGTCATTCGGATAAACTCCTTCCTCGCCATCCCGCCACACATAATAATCATGATAAGGATTATCCCTGCTCTTCTTTGCCTCCTGGAACCACCGGTGTTCATCGGAAGTGTGGTTGAGCACCAGGTCCATGATGATGCGGATCTTACGCTTCCCAGCCTCAGCGATCAGTTCATCCATATCCTCAAGCGTCCCGAACATGGGATCAATGTCCTGATAATCAGAAATATCATACCCATTGTCATTCTGCGGCGAGCAGTACATCGGCGAGATCCACACCGCGTCGATCCCCAGGTCAGCCAGATAGTCAAGCCTCCGTATGATCCCCCGGATATCCCCGATGCCGTCCCCGTCCGAGTCCTGGAAGCTCTTCGGATAAATCTGGTATATGACTGCGTTTTTCCACCATTTTTCATTCTTATCTGTCATACTCAAAACCTCTCTTCACTCATATGCTGCGATCCGGGGATCTTCCCTCAGTATCCCGCTCTTTGTACTCTCGTGCTTTCATATTATCATACTCTGCGGATCAGCGTTCCCTTCGGCTTCAGCACGCCGTCTGAAAAATTCCGCGCAAACAGGACTTCTCCTCCCGGTGCAGTATGCACCTCCTCATCGGAGCAGTTCAGCAGAACCTGGATCTTCCTGTTTTCGTCATCCAGCTTGATATATTCCACACACCGCCTGTTCCCGTACTGATCCGGGAAATGGAAATGCAGGCTGCGGCATGCCGCCTCTGTCCGCCTCAGACGGATCAGTTCTTTCATCTGGCTCATCCGCTCCGTATATTTCCCTGCACTGATCTCGTCCCAGGGCATGCACCGGCGGCAGTCCGGGTCAAAACCGCCCTCCATGGCAATCTCTGTCCCATAATAGATGCACGGACTTCCCGGAAGTGTAAAGAGCACGGCCAGCTGCTGGTAAAAAATATCCAGATCATGGAAGCGGTTCATCAGCCGTTCCGTATCGTGGGAATCCAGAAGGTTGAACAGCACATTGTTATTCTGCTGCATATACATCGTATAACAGCGGTTGACCATGTATTCAAACTCCTGCTTATCCATAGAGCTGTCGAGAAAATAGTCGTGGATCCCGCTCATGAGCGGATAATTCATGACAGAGTCATACTCATCCCCCATCAGCCACTGGCTGGCGTCATGCCAGATTTCCCCGAGAAGATAGATGTCCGGCTTGACTGCCTTTAAGTGTTCTCTTATTTTTTTCAGGAACCGGTGGGACACTTCATTTCCCACATCAAAACGGATGCCGTCGATGTCGTATTTCCGGATCCATCCCTCGCACACACCGCAGAAATAGCGGATGACTTCTTCATTATTTGTATTGAGCTTTGGCATCCAGTCCGCAAACGCAAAGGAATAGAACCTTCCGTCCCTCGTATTCTCATGTTTGCGCAGGTCAGACCAGTCCTGCACCATAAACCAGTCCGCATACCGGGAAGCCTGTCCCTTTTCCTGGACGTCCAGCCAGGGGGCGAACTTTCTCCCGCAGTGGTTGAACACAGCGTCCACCATCACGCGGATCCCTTTTTCATGCGCCTCTGCCGCCAGGCGTTCCATGACGGCATCGTCCCCGAACGCGGGATCGATCTTCGTATAGTCTGTGGTATCGTACTTATGGTTCGTCTCCGCCTCCATGATGGGATTCAGATAGATCCCCGTGATCCCGAGTTCTGCGAGATAGGGGAGCTTCCGCCGGATCCCCTCCAGGTCCCCGCCGTACCTCTCCCGGTTTGTCACAGGGCCTGTCTGCCACGGCCGGACATTCCCCTTTTCCCTCTGGGGGTCCCCGCTGCAGAAGCGGTCCGGGAAGATCTGATACCACACAGTGTCATTGACCCACGCGGGCGTACGGTTCACATCCGCCGGGTTCATCCACGGTACGATAAAATACTGAAGGAGCCGCCCCGGCATGTCCATCTGTTCTTTTGTGAGAAATCCGTCCTCAAAATAATACCACACCTCACGGTCCGTGTGGAGTTCAAAATAATATTTGCATCTCTTATACGGCGGCATGAGCGTTGTCGTCCACCAGATCTGATAAGGGAGCCTTTTCTTAAAGACGATCTCCTCCCTTGTGCCGCTCCACTTTTCGCTGCCGCCCAATATTCCGGCGTCAAAAGGATCGCCGTGGATGATGAAGACCTGTTTTACATCGTATCCTGTCTTCAGGTTCACGACGAGCCGGTCCTCATCGAGGGCATAGCTCATCTGCTCTGACGTTTTGTGATATACTGCTGTAAATTCCATGACTGCACTCCTTTCCGCTTAACGCTTTTCCGCCTGACGCCTGTCCGCCTGATGTTTGTCTACCTGATGTTTGTCTGCCCGATGTTTTCCCGCCTGACGCTCCAGCGCCTCGTACACTCTTAAGATCTCGCCCGTGCTCCACGCCTGGGCAAAGCATCCCTTTGAGGACACAGGATTTTCCCCGTCATAGATTTCCGGGAGCTGTCCGACGCATCCCTCCCGCATGGCGCCTTCCATTACCTCCAGCTGTTCTTTTACATATGCTTTCGCAGCTCTGCTGTATCCGTGCACCTTGAGATACGCCATATAATATGCGCCAAGCGGATACGCCCATACCGTTCCCTGATGATAGGCAAGATCACGCTTTAAAACTTCCCCGCCATAGAAAGGTTTAAATTCCGGATCTGTCTCCTCCAGCGTGCGCAGCCCGTAAGGCGTATACAATTTTTCAAAGACCGTATCCACGATCTGCCTCTCTTTATCTGGTCCGAGCATCGTAAACGGCATTGACACTGCCCAGATCTGATTGCACCGGATCTGGGTGTCTGCCTTTGTCCCTGAGACTACGTCTTTTAAGCAGTGTTTTTCTTCCATCCAGAACTCTTTTTCAAAGGACGCCCTTACCTTGTGCGCCAATTCCTCATAGGCTTCATCGGATTTCCCGAGCATAGCGGAAAATCTCCCCATGATCCTGAGCGCGTTGTACCAGTATGCATTGATCTCCACCGGCTTCCCGTGGCGGGGCGTTGGCAGGATGTCTCCCACGCGGACGTCCATCCATGTCACCTGGTCAAGACCGCTTCCTGCCCGGATCAGGCCGTCCTCATCCATGCGGATCTCATAGTCTGTGCCCGCTTTATAATTTTCTATGATCCGTTCCATGACCGGATACATTTCTTCCACAAAGCCCACATTGCCGGACGCGCTGTAATACAGCCAGACACAGTTGATAAAAAGAAGTGCCGCGTCCACTGTATTGTACATGGGATTACTCTTCCCCTCCGGGAACAGATTCGGCATGAGCCCTCTCCTCTCGTATGCGGCAAACGTGCGCAGTATGGACTCAGCGTCCCCGTATCTTCCTGTGGAAATACATACGCCGGGCAGCGCGATCATAGTGTCCCTGCCCCAGTCCTCAAAGAAAGGATATCCGGCGAGTATTGTCTTCCCCCCGGTAGATGCCCTGAGAGAGAGAAACTGGTCCGCGCTTTTTGACAGTGTTCGCGCATTCTCATCCCGGAACCCGGCAAGCTCCTCCAGCCCTTTCCGGTATGTCTTCAGCCCGTCTGTGATCCGAGCCGCCATTTCCCGGGGAGAATCTGTAATCTCCCGGGATGACTCTATCCCACCGGAAGTATCCGCCATCTCCCGTGGAGTATTTGCCAGACCTCCACTGCTTTCCTGTCCTTTGTCCGCGCCGCTCCCGTCCATCCGGTATATGATAGAGAGTACTTTTTCACAGCCGCTCTCCACACAGATACTGATCTGGTGGCACGCAGCGGCAGAGCCGGTATCCCTTCTCCCGTCACACGCATCGTAAGAGTAGAAATACGTTTCCCAAACCAATCCGATCCCGCTGACCTGACCGTCTGTGATCAGTTCCATAGACAGGTCATTGCTCTCGATCCGGCAGGCCGTTCCATTGATCCCGCTATTCCGGATCTCCCTCCACTCGAACTTCTGTCCCGCGTCCGGTTCTTTCCCTTTCGGAGTGAACTGATAAAACGGTGTGACCGTCAGCCGCGCCATCCTGCGTGTCCGGTTTCTAATCCTGTAAGTGAGCGCAGCCGTATTCTCCCCGTTTTTCATCGCCGCCTCTTTCACAATCTCCACTCCGTATACATGGAATCTCCACATGGGAGTATCTTCATAAGAAAATTCAGAAAGATAGCGATACCCCTCCTCCACTTTTCCGTCCGCAGACTGCTGGGAGGAGAGTACGTATCCCCTGTCTCCGATCCGGAGCTTTTCCGCCAGGCGGTGGACCATATTATACCGGTTGTTCGGCGCCTTTGTACACGCCATAAAAAAGGCATGGTCATTCCTTGCCACAGACCCGGTCATAGTCATAGAAGAAAATCCCCCCAGCCCATTGGTCATCAGATAACAGTTCTCCTGCCCCCGCTCATATGTCTTCCAATCCTGTTTTCCGTACACCCATTTTCTGCTCATACTGCCTTCTTCCTCCAGGTCGTTTCTTCTCCTCTATGTTGATGCTCCGCTGTTCCGGCTGTTTCTGCTGCTTCTGCTTCCGCCGCGTTCCCGTCCTGTCCGAGGATAAGGACACTCTGCGGGGCAATGCATATCTTCCCCTGTGCAGGTCGGTCTGTCTTCCACAGCCAGCTGTCCTGCCCGTCGCAGAGGACTTTCCACCCTTCTCCGTCCAATGTGACCGGGCGTTCTTCCCTGCTGCTGTTATAAACGATCTTCAACGTCTGCCACCGGCTCTTATGCTCCTTCCCTTCGCGGTCCGGCGCATCTCCTGTCTCTTCCTTCTGACAGACCGGAACCCACGGCCGGTTATCTATCACAAAGCTGACTGCCCCCTTTTCTTTCTGCACATGGGAGATCCGGTCAGCCGCCCGCGCAGACTTATCGCAGAGCCCGGGAAGCTGTCTCCTGAGAGCGAGCAGCCCCCGGTAATAGTCCACAAGATCCCGGTTCTTCCAGGCCTGTTCCCAGTCCAGCCTGTTTATGGCAATAGGAGCATTGTAGGAATCCTCCAGCCCGTCCTTTGTCCGGGCAAACTCCTCTCCTGACAGGAGGAAAAGACTCCCCTGGCACGTCATATACAGAGCCGCTGCCATCCGGTTGAGACGCATCCTCTCTTTTTCATCTGCCTGGGGCATTGTCTCAGTCAGCTTATCCCACAGAGTCTGATTGTCATGGGCAGACACATAGGTAATGATCTGGGAAGGCGCTTTGACCCCTGCTGCCCGCCATGCGGCCACACCGCGGATGATATCGTCCTCTTTATCCTCTGCCCCGTTGATAAATCCCGGCTTCCTCACTTTCAGCGCGGAACCTTTCACCGCGTCTCTCGTATCATCGCAGAACATGCCGATCTTTTCATCCAGCAGGCGGATATTTTTCTTCAGAGCCGGCACAGCGCCGCCTTCCATCGCTGTCTCTGCCGCTGCCCAGGGCTCTCCGAAGAGCATCTTCTCTCCCCTGCCGTACCGGGCGTCCAGTTCTCTTCGGATCCGGTTCATCAGATCCACGTCCAGAAGCCCCATCAGGTCAAACCGGAATCCGTCCACATGGTATTCCTCCGTCCAGTAGAGCACAGATTCCAGTATATATTTCCCGCACATTTCCCGTTCGCTCGCCACGTCATTCCCGCAGGCGGACCCATTGGAGATCCTGCCGTCGTCAAACACCCGGTAAAAATACCAGGGGGCAGTGCGCTGGAACCAGGAATCCAGGGAGTACGTATGATTGTATACCACATCCATGATCACACGGAATCCCCGGGCATGGAGCGCCTGGATCATCTCCTTCATCTCCCGGATGCGCACCTCGCCTCTCGCAGGATCGGTAGAATAAGACCCCTCCGGTACATTGTAGTTCACCGGGTCATAGCCCCAGTTGAACTCTGTATCCTTCCCTGCCTCATCCACAGAGCCGTAGTCATAGGCAGGCATGATCTGCACATGTGTGATCCCCAGATCCTTCAGATAGTTCAGCCCCGTCGGATGCACGCCGTCATCATACAGAGTCGTATCCCCGCAGGTAAATGCCTTATATTTCCCCCGGTACGCTTCCGGGAACCCTCCGGATGCATCCCAGGAGAATTCTTTTACGTGGAGCTCATAAATGATCTGCTCCTCCTGCTTCTCCGGCGCCCGGTCTGACTCCCAGCCTTCAGGGTCTGTCCGGCTCAGGTCCACCGCCATACTTCTCCTGCCGTTGATGCCGCAGGCTTTCGCATAGGGATCCGCCGAGCGGACGGTCTCCCCCTCCATCTCAATGGCAAAATCATAGTAGACCCCGTGCAGGCACTCTTCTGTCTTCCAGCTCCACACGCCCCTGTCTTCCCGCTCCATGGGGATCTTCTGATACGGGCTTCCCCCGCTCCCTTCCTGAAACAGATTCAGGGTGACACTGTCAGCCGAAGGGCTCCACAGCTTAAACGAAGTCCCGCCGACCGTACAGCTCACCCCAAGATCATTCCCGTCATATATGTAATTGTCCCTGAATCCCGGGCCCGAATAATACTTTTTCCACTCGAATACCGTCTTCATAAACCTTCTTATCCTTTCACTGCCCCGGAAAGTCCGTCTACATAGTACCTCTGCATATAGAGGAACAGCGCCGCGATCGGAACGGATATGAGCACCGCGCCTGCCGCGAAGCTTGTGTACCAGCTGTCGATGTACTCTTTCTCGAGCATCCGCCACAGCCCGATGGCAATGGTGTACTGATCCGCATTTGCCCGGCAGATCACCTTCGCGAAGATGAAATCCAGCCACGGCGACATAAAGGAGGTCAGCACAGTATAGATGACGATCGGTTTGCTTAAGGGAAGCGTAACCTTCGTAAAGATCTGCCATCTCGTACAGCCGTCCAGGATCGCCGCCTCATCCACCGCGATGGGGATCGTGTCAAAGAATCCCTTTGCGATCTGGAAACTCAGGGCCGCTCCGCCCGAATAGACCAGGATCAGAGCCAGCTTGATCAGATTGCCCTCTGTCATGCCAAGCGCTTTCAGGATAAAATACACAGCGACCATGGACATAAATCCCGGGAATAAACCGAGGATCATCGCCATGTTCATGTACGGCTTCCTCATCTTAAAGCGCAGCCTTGACAGGCAGTAGGACACTGCCAGCACATAAAATGTGGCAAGGATGCAGGAGCAGATAGCGATGAACAGCGTATTCATGAACATCTGCGGGAAATTCAGGATCGTTGTATCTGTGAACAGCTTCGCATAGTTATCCAGCGTGAATGACTGCGGGAAAAACGTAGATACATAGGACCCCTTCTCCGCGCGGAAGCTGGTCAGGATCACCCATACAATGGGGAATACCCAGATCACCGCGAGGATCCCGAGAATCACATGGACGATCGTATTATTGATAAAGCGTCTTTTCTTTGCAGAATGGATCTTATTGCCAGCCATGCCTAGAACCCTCCTTCTTCTTTGTATGATTTACTGTTCCGGTATGTAAGCAGCGCAGCCACCGCAAGGATGAGAAACGTCAGGATGCCGATGACAGCTCCGATATTGTAATACTGCTTGTCAATGGTCAGCTTGTACAGCCAGGTGACCAGCAGGTCCGTCTTTCCGGCAGTGGACGACAGGTCTGTGACCGGGTCGCCGCCGGACAACAGGTAGATGACATTAAAGTTATTGACATTTCCTGTAAATGTCACGATCAGGTAAGGCGTTGTCACATACAGCATATACGGCAGCGTGATCTTCGTAAAGATCTGGAATGCATTCGCCCCGTCCACTTTTGCCGCCTCATAAAGCTCTCCTGGGATATTCTGGAGCACGCCGGTAAGCTGCAGCAGTGTGTAAGGCACGCCGACCCAGATATTGACGATGATAACTGTCACTCTTGCCCATGTGGGATCCGTAAAGAACGGAAGGCTCGCGTCCTGCGCGATCAGTCCCAGGTTCCTCAGAAGGACGTTCACCGCCCCTTCCGGCTGGAGCATGGTCCTCATGATCAGCAGGGAAACGAACATCGGCACCGCACAGGAGAGCACAAAGCAGAATCTCCAGAATCCTTTTGCCCTTGTGCCCTTCCGGTTGATCATCAGGGAAATGATCATACCGAAAATATAGTTTGAAAACGTGGCAAAGAACGCCCACACCAGAGTCCATCCGAGCACAGACCAGAAGGTGCTCCCGAGGATACTCCCGGAGTCAAACAAAGCCTTAAAGTTATCCAGGCCCACCCAGTCAAAGAGCATCAGGTGGTTGTCGATCTTGCTGTAATTTGTAAATGCCATGCAGATCATGAAGATCAGTGGCAGGATCGTAAACGCAAAGATAAAGAACATGGGCGGCGTCATGAGGAGCCTGTGCAGGTTCTCATGGAGCAGGGACTTTAAGTCTTCCCTGAAATTATTTACATGCCTTCCCTCTTTGTCCAGGCACTCCGCCTTGTACGCGCTGCGAAGCGCTCCGCGCCATGCAAGGAACATCAGCACGGTCAAAAGCACGGTCGCCACTCCGTAGAGCAGGATCAGGACCGACTGGTCTCCCTTTGTATACATGTACACCTGAAGCGTCTCGTCCCAGTATTCCTCCTGGGGGACCGTCCCCAGGCTTCCAAGCAGCCTTAAGAAGCCGATCCCGTTCACTGCCATAAATACGACATAAGCCACTTCCACCGCAAGGTACAGAAGCCCTTTGATCTTCTGCCCGTGCACGATATTGCCAAGTCCCATGAGTATCATGGAAAGCTTTGTCTCAAGTCCGCCCTCCCGGATCGCCCTTGTGCATGTATAGGGAGTCGGAAAATCATTTACTCTCTTTTTGAAAATTCCCATCCTCGTCACCTCATTTAAATCCCATCACTGTTCATCGCTTCATTCATCTGCTCTGTCTGGTCTGCCGCGTTGTCATGGGTAATGCTTCCGTTCCGGATCCCCTTGCCCATGTTTTCCACCGGAGTCCAGCAGTTGTTCATCTTGGAAACAAACGGCTGCAGGATCGATGTATTGAGGAAGGTCTCATTCTGCGCCATGACCACCGGGTCAGCCCCGATCTCCGGATCCTCCGTCAGCTCCGTACAGCAGGGGATCGTCCCGCACATCTCATAGTGCGCTCTCTGCGCTTCCGGCGACCCGAGGAATACGGCAAGCTCCACTGCTGCCACCATGTTGTCTGTATTCGGGTTCACCCCGATCGCCTTAGAACCCGCGTAAGACATCATCTGCTTCTCTTCCCCGTTCAGCGTAAATGTGGGAAGCGCCGCCACGCCCATATTGTCTCCGAGCGCTTCCTTCACGGAATTGGCGTCCCAGGAACCTGAGAACATGGCATTGATGCTGCCGTCGCGGAGTCCCGCGATACCGGAACCGAGGTCATCGATCCTGAAATTCGGGTTGCTCTCAAGGTCGATCAGATAATCCGTGACATCCACTGCCTTCTGGCCTCCGAAATCCACTCCCGCGGATTCGTCAGTCCCGTCCCCGAACAGAGTGCACCCGTTTCCTATGTAAAACGCCGGCAGATACCAGGAGTTCACGAACGGGAAGGATACGACTCCCTTCTCCAGCATGGTATCCAGGCTCTTCACGTCCTCCTCTGTGTAAACGCTCTTGTCGTAGTACATGAACCAGGTATTCGTTGTAAACGGCACGCCGTACAGCTCTCCGTCCATGGTCAGGGAATCAAGGACCGCCTCCGAGTTCATGGACTCGATCTGCTCTCTGTACTTCCCGCCGAATTTTGCCAGTGCATTGGCATCTGTCATCGTGGTCAGCGTATCGTTCGCATACATAAATACATCCGCACTTGCCTCGGCATCCTGCGACACTGTCCCTGCCGCGCTGGCCTCGTCCGCGATCCCGTACACAAATGTGATATCCCATTCGGGATGTTCGTCCGCAAATGCTTCGCACATCGTCTGAAGCCACTCGCCGTTATCCTTTGACTGGTCATTCTGCGGGGACCAGACCATCAGCCGGATGCTCTCTTTCCCTTCGCCTGCACTGCCGCAGCCTGTCAGCCCAGCCGCCTCAAGTCCGAGAGTCATTACTCCCGCCAGCAGCACAGACACTGATCTTCTTCTCATCTTTCCATCCTCCGCTTCTAAAGTTTCGAATTGTTTCGTTATCATTATAATAGACCTGTATTGCATAATCGTCAATTCTATTTCTTATATTCAATTCATTTTATCTGTTTTGCATAAATATCCATCTTATTTTTTGTGCATAATTATTTATCCGAAACTTGTCTAAACTTATTTCCCGCCTCATTGATTTCTTTTTTCTTTTTTTATATAATATTTTTACAGGTTTACAGCGAAACAATCAGAAATTTTATAAAAGAAACAGGTGGATTTTTATGACGACCATTCAGGATATCGCTGATAAGCTGGGGATTTCGAAGGGTACTGTATCCAAAGCTCTGAATGACGCCCCTGACATCAGCGAAACATTGCAAAAACAAATACTGGAGACTGCCGTGGAACTGGGCTATACCAAACTCCGGCGCTATAAGAAAACCGCAAAGCGTCTGTGCGTGATCACCCAGAAGGACAACATCGAATACCTGGAGCCGCACCACTTTGCGTATGATATTGTGATGGGTTTCCGGCAGATGAGCGAGCCCGCCGGGTTTGAGGTGGACGTAGTCCCGGTGGATGTGGAGCTCCAGCGCGAGACATCTTTTGATGTGTTCATGCTGCAGAATGATTACGCCGGGGCTTTCGTCCTCGGCTTTTCCCTCGGCGAGCCGTGGATGAAGGATTTTCAGACCACGCGCACGCCCGCCGTCCTCTACGATAACCATATCATCGGGAATCCCTCCACAGCCTACGTAGGGGTCGACAACGACGAAGGCATGTACCTTGCAGTGGGATACCTGAAAAAACAGGGACACCAGAAGATCGGATACTTAAGCAGCGCGCTCGGCTCCCATATCATGCAGGTCCGCCACAGAGCGTTCTTCCAGGCAATGCACCGCCACGGCCTGAAAGCAGACTCCTCTTACTCAGGTTGTTCCTACTATCTGTCCGAGTGCATGGAGAAACATCTCCCCCGCTTCCTCGACATGGGGATGACCGCTGTGATCTGCTGCCAGGACACCTTTGCCAGCGCTGCCATCACCCAGTGTCAGCAGCTCGGGTACCAGGTGCCCCGGGATATCAGCATCATCGGCTTCGACGACATCCCGATCTGCCCGTACACTTCCCCGCCCCTGACCACGGTGCGCCAGGACCGGACCGAGCTCGGGAAAAGCGGCTATTATGCCCTCAGCAGCCTGATGAACGGAGTGTCCATCGGCACAGTCCTGCTCCACGCCGACCTGATCGTGAGAGAGTCCACTGCCGCTCCCAGACCGTAAAAATCTCTGGCAGATTTTCCAGGCAGAGAGATTGGGCCTGGAATCCACCGCTGAATTCTTTTTTACAGAATGGTTCATAATTGAGTGTGCCTCTGAGCATACAGAACAAGCAGAAAAATGCCGCCATACCGGCGGCAGAACGGAGCTATTTATGACAGGAGAACAGTTTAAGATCACGAAACACCGGGAGATCCACCGGGCCTTCAGGGCCGCTTTTCCCCATACGATACCCATCTTCGCAGGTTTCTGGTTTCTGGGGCTTACATATGGCGTCTATATGAATGTATCCGGCTTTTCCTTTATCTATCCCATGCTCATGAGCGTCACAATCTTTGCCGGAAGCATGGAGTTCGTCACTGTAAATCTCCTGCTCGGGGCATTTAACCCGCTGCAGGCATTTGCCATGACACTTATGATCAATGCCCGGCATCTGTTCTACGGCATCTCCATGCTGGAAAAATACAGGGGATACGGATGGCGTTCCTTTTATCTCATCTTCGGAATGTGTGACGAGAGCTTTTCTATCAATTACACTGCCATGATCCCAAAAGACATCGACAAAGGCTGGTTCATGTTTTTCGTCACCGCGCTCAACCATTTTTACTGGTTTTTCGGCGCTGCTCTGGGCGGGATCTTTGGTTCCCTGATCCATTTTGACACCGAGGGACTCGATTTCGTCATGACAGCCATGTTTGTCGTGATCTTTCTCGAGCAGTGGCTGAAAGAAAAGAATCATGTCAGCTCTCTCCTCGGGCTTGCACTCTCCCTCATCTGCCTGATTGCTTTCGGCGGCGGCAATTTCATCATTCCGGCCATGCTGGCCATCCTGTTCCTCCTGACGGTGATCCGCAGACCTCTGGAGGTGCGGATCGGCTTATCTGCAGATATTGCAAAAAAAACTGAGAAAGGCGGTGAACAGCCATGACTGTCGCACAGCAGGTCATCACCGTAGCTGTGGTAGTCCTTGCCACCATGCTGACCCGCTTCCTGCCGTTCCTTGTATTTCCGGCAGGACGCCCCACACCAAAATATATACAGTATCTCGGGAAAGTCCTTCCCTCTGCGGTATTCGGACTGCTCATCATCTATTGCCTGAAAGACGTAAGCATCTTCACAGGAAACCGTGCTCTCCCGGAACTGATTTCCATCGCCCTGGTGATTATACTCCATCTGTGGAAACGCCAGATGCTTCTCTCCATCGCAGGAGGGACAGTGTGCTATATGCTGCTCGTTCAGTTCGTGTTCTAAATTCCGGGTTTATCGCTTATTTCCCATACAGAACACCGCCACCACTCCCGGTCCCGTATGGCTTCCGATCACCGTCCCGATATTATTAATCAGGATATTGTCGATGCCCATTTTCTCGCGGACCAGCTTTGCCACATACTCTGCGTCCTCAATGCAGTCCCCATGCGTGATCATCACAATATCATTTTCCCAGCCCCTGGACTGCACTGCCGCCATATCGACAATCTTATTGAGGGATTTCTTCCGTCCCCTCTCCTTTCCGATCACCTGAAGTTTTCCAGCATTGTCCATATGTATAATGGGCTTGATCTGGACAAGGGTTCCAATGACCGCTGTTGTCTTTGACACTCTCCCGCCTCTGTGGAGATGGTTCAGATCATCTACAGTTACATTGTGGCATATGTGGAGCTTATTATCCTCTACCCACTGTGCCACTTCCTCTATCGTCTTCCCCTTTGCCTTCTCCTTTAACGCATAATAGAGAAGAAGCCCTTCGCCAAGACACGCGCAGAGAGTATCGATCACAATGACCTTTGAGCCCGGATACTTTTCCTCCAGCATCTGTGCTCCGATACGCATACTGTTAAGGGTCCCGCTCAGTCCTGAAGAAAATCCAAGATGCAGGATATCCTTTCCTTCTTTCACATAAGGCTCCAGCGCCTCTGCCGCTTCTTCGGGGTTCACCTGCGACGTCACAGACATCTTGCCTTCCCTCAGCTTTGCGAAAAATTCTTTTGCTGACAGTCCCTCCATATCCGTGTAGGTCATGCCATCTATAGTGTATCTGAGCGGAACTACGGGGACATGTCTCTCCTTAAGCCACTCCTCAGGCAGATCCACAGTACTGTTCACTGTGATCACATAATCTCTCATCTTTGTACCTCCTGCTTATATCCCTGTCTGTCATGCAAGACAGTATTATTATGTCTATCATAGCACTTTTTTATCTGTTAATCAAAATATTTTAACCTTGAGTTTCCGCAGAATTATCCCCCTAAGACAAATCTGCTACGTTTTGTTATCCACAACTTTCAAAAAATGGCCAA